>JBFWWY010000073.1:0-9755 GCA_050245935.1 Phycisphaerae bacterium
ACAATGACGGCTTTGCGCTGCCCTTCGCAATCGAAGCGGCCATGTTGATTGCATTGCGGACGCGGGATGACGACACCATCCGGGTGTATTCGGAAGCGCTCGATTCGTCACACGAATGGAAGCACTCGGAACTTACAGAAACCGCACACGCACCGGATACACATTGGTCGAATTATTTGCGCGGAGTGGTGCGCGAATTCCGCGAACGCGGGACGATCGTCAGCGGCGCAGACGTTTTTCTGCACGGTTCGGTGCCGATCGGCATGGGGGTCTCCAGTTCGGCGGCACTGACGATCGGCTTCGCAAAAGGCTACGCCCTTCTTTGCCACGAAGTATTCGATACCGGCGAATTGATCGACATGTGCGTTGCAGTAGAGCGCCATGCCATCAACATTCCATCGGGCACGCTCGATCAGACCGCGATTCTTCATGCCGCCGGCGGCCACGTCATGTTTGTTGATTTCCGCACACGCGAAATTACGCAAATTCCGCTCCCGCGCGGCGACACCCGATTTCTAATGATCGACACGGGTGAATCTCGGCAACTCGCAGAAACCGGCTATGCAAGGCGGCGAAAAGAATGTGAACTGGCCGCCGCATATTTTCGCGAAGTCGCCCCCGGTGTGCGTTCGCTGCGCGATGTCACCGCAGATATGGTGAAGCGACATGCTTCACAGGTTGCACCGGCAGTTGCACTCCGCGCGCTGCACGTCGCGACGGAGAACGAGCGCGTCCTGGCGGGTGCGATGGCGCTGAAGAAATGCGATTGGGAGACGTTCGGCAGATTGATGACCGCGGCACACGAGTCGCTTCGTGACAATTTTGAAGCGTCCACGGCTACGATCGATGCGCAACTGAGCGCCGTCATTGCCCTTCCCGGCGTGCTGGGGGCGCGCTTGACGGGTGGGGGCTTCGGCGGCGCAATCATTGCACTCGCGAAGCGGGAAGCATTAGACGATATCAAGAGCAAGGTGGGCAAAATCGTCGCGGCGCAGCGCGGTTCAAGTATCGATCCGGAATCGGTTTCGCCACGGTTTCAATGGGTTCACCCGGGTGATGGTGTCAGCATTTTGCGCGCTTAACCAGGCTGCGATCTGCATACGACCTGAGTCTGGCCGCGTGATCAATCCGATTCTCACAAGCGGAGCAGCCAAACCTTGAACGGAAAGGAAATACTGCAACGCCTCACATGCGGGGAAACGCTCGGAACCTCCGCCGCGCGTGACCTATTCAATCAAATCATGGACGGCGCGATTCCCACCGAACTCCTTTGTGGCATCCTCGCGGCATTCGCAACTCGCGGCGAAACCGTGGATGAACTTGTCGGCGCCGCGTTGGCGATGCGGCAGCGCGTGGTACCCGTCCGCGTTTCCCCGAGTGTCAACGCCATCGACACCTGCGGCACGGGTGGCGACGGAAAGCCGACATTCAATGTTTCCAGCGCGGTGGCGATCGTAGCCGCAGCGGCCGGCGCAACAGTCGCTAAACACGGCAACCGCAGTCAGGCACGACCGAGCGGATCTTCGGAAGGACTCAGCGCGTTGGGCATTCGCTCGGACGTCCCAGTCGCGAAACTTGAGGAGTGCCTCGCGACGTGCCGCGTTGCGTTTCTCTTCGCGCCCGCGCTGCACCCCGCCATGAGGCACGCCGCACCGGCGCGACAGGCGCTCGGCGTCCGGACAATTTTCAATCTTGTCGGTCCGCTCACAAATCCGGCGGGCGTTCGCCGACAACTGCTCGGCGTGCCGCGCGTTGAGCTGGTCCCGAAAATGGCCGAAGCACTCTGTCGACTCGGTGTCGATCGTGCAATGGTTGTTTCAGGGGTCTGTGGACTCTGCGATCTGAGTCTGGAAGGTCCCACCCACATTGCTCGGATCAGCGGCGACGAAATCGTCTACGAGGAAGTGCATTGTACGATTGCCGGCATCAACCCTGCGAAACTCGATCACATTTTCGTTCGCAGCGCGGCGCAAAGCGCGGAAATGATTCGTTCGATTCTGGCCGGGGAAGCCGGTCCGCCGCGCGACATGGTCCTCTTGAACGCTGCCGCTGCCCTGCAGGTCGCGGAAATTGCCTCAGACTGGCAGGATGGGGCAGCGCGGGCCCGCGAGGCGATCGACAGCGGCCGTGCCGCACAAACGCTTGAAGAGTGGATCGCGATCACGCGCGGGTAATCGGGAGACGGTGTGTTGTATTGCTGCCGGGAGTGCCAAGAGACGGCCTGTTCGTTTGACCTTTCACGCGGTGTCCCGGCGGGAGTTTTGAAGATTCATCGCTGCGAAGCTCGTTCCTTCAGTCGAAGCGAGTACCATCAGAACATGAACGGATGCCGGCGTATTCACAAATATTGCGCGTTCACCCTGATCGAATTGCTCGTCGTCATTGGCATTATTGCGCTCTTGGTTGCGATCCTTGTTCCCGCGCTGGGCGGCGCGCGGCGCGGCGCGCGGACGACCGTGTGCCAGGCGAATCTGCGCGGCGTCATGCTCGGCATGCACACCTACAGCAATGACTACGCCGACGCGGTCGTCCCGTCGTACACCATAAAGGGCACGACCGGCGGTGCGCTGCATCCGCTCGAAGGTTGGGGGCCGATTCTTCATCAAGGTGCGTATGTGCACGGCAATCGGCGCCTCGATTCAAATCCATATACCTGTCCCGACACGCTCGATCGCTTCGGACTCCCCACCGCCCAAACCGGCAGCGATCCTGACAATCCGAAAGGCTATATGGATTGGCCCACTGTGCTGACGTTGTCGGCCGCCTATCCGCGCACGATTCCACCGCGCGGCTTCAACGAAATCATTCGCGTCGGGTATTGGATCAATGCGGAAAATCCGATCGGCACGCCGCGTGCGTTTGTTCAAGGACGACACTTCACCGGCTCCGTCGGCTTCGGGCCCGACGCCGACGGAAAATTCCTCGAAGCCAACCGACTGTCACAGTTTCGCGAGCCGTCGCGTCTGATCGCGCTCGCGGACGGGCTGTACGCGGGCAACCAGGAAAAAGTCCGCGTCGGCGATCGCGATTCGCGCATCGGCTATCGGCACCTGATCAACAACGAACCCGCCGTCAACATTGCCCTCGCCGACGGCCACTGCGAAAAACTCGCGAGCGACGATTTTCCCCGCAAATACGTCGTCGGCATGGACCTCGAGGAACTCCGTAACGAGAATCTGGGCGCGGGACCGACGACCTACGCCCATCCCGCGCGCGATCTCGAACTCGGGGATTAGCGACACGCGTCCAAACACTCCCCACGATTCAGGATTTCGATAGACCGATCAGAGCCGTCCCGATATTCATCGAGCTGAGTATGCGCGGTAAATGCAAAAAATTCTGGTGAGCGAATCTATTTGAAAAAGCTGCGTCTCCGTGTAACCGCTCGGCGGGAGCCTCGCCCTCCCCTTTTTTTGCGGCCACATCCTCACCACAAATGTGCGGGTACCCCACACTTCCACGGTGGGGCACTGATCAACTCCAATCAACCAGCAAAATCCCGCTACTCACTACTCGCCGAAACCACACAGCAATCCTCACCACCCGATTTCGTACCCGCCGCGATCGTTCCCGGCACACACAGACAACTCGAATCGATCTGAATATCGGCGCCGCGCCAGACGTTGTCGAATCGCTCCTGCACACGCGCTGCTTCAACATTTTCCCCGCGCGCCCGCAACGCTTTCGCCAACCCGTGCAGCGACCAGCCGTTCTCCGGCCAATGCTTCAAGTCTTCGCGATACACCCGCTCCGCTTCTTCAACCCGCCCCACCGCCAGCAACGCCGCGCCCAGCGGCTGTCGCACGGGATGCATCCATTCCGGCGGCTCGGTGTAAAGCAATTTGTCCTCCGCTGCCGCCGCGTCGCGCAGCGCGACAATCGCCGCCTCGAAATCACCCGCGCCGAGCTGAATTTCGCCTTCCAACATTTTGTCCGCGACGTTCAGAACACTGCGCATCGGACTGATCGCAAACGGCTTATCTTCGGGAATCGTCACCATTTTCGCGCGAAACAACGCCTGCTCGCGCCGCGCTTCGGGCACCTGCTTTTTCGCCGCAAACGCGACGCCACGCGCGAAGTGATAAAAGCACGTCGAGTACGGCAGATTCGTCGGCGGCGCGGGCTCGGCCAGCACGTCATCCCATTGCCCGAAGCGAATCATCACGTCGATCGGCGCGATCATGAACAAATCCGCGACTTCCGGCATTTGTGCAACAAACGATGCCGGAATCTGTGAGACCATATCGCGCATCGAAGTCAGCGCCGCACCCGAACGCCCGCGCATCATGTCCACAAACGCCAGGAAATGGTGGTCGTGCGCCATGTATAGACGATAAAAACCCTGCTGCGGCGATTTTTTGCGATATGCGGCATCGGCCTTGATGGCGCGCTGATTCTGCAGCGCGGCTTTGTGCCACTGCCCGACGCGCACGTCAATGTGCGACGGCATATGCACCATGTGACCCGATGCGGGCAGCAGCGTTCGTAGCGTGTCGGCCGCCGCGAGTGCTTTCTCCGGGTTTGGCCCCGCTTCGCACGCGTGGATATAGAGATGACATGCGCCGGGATGCTTTGGGTCGAGCTGCTGCACTTCCTCCAAAACAGCGAGTATTTCGCTCGTGCGGCCTTTCGGCTGATCGTCCGTCGTCCACAGATCCCACGGCTGCAGATTCATCAAGGACTCCGCATACAGCGTGCCGATGTCGGCGTCGCTGCGATTGGCTTCCCAGACCGGTTTCATCGCCGCGGCATACGCCTCATCGAGCGGCCGCCGGTTGGCCGGCTGCGGGTACGCGTAGCGCTTTGCGAGCGCGTCGATCAGTTTGCGCTCCGTCGGCGACGCATTCGCGCGAAGCGCCTGCGCCTGCTGCAGAGCTTCCCAGGCGGCCTTGGCGTGCGCTTCGTCGACGAGCGGGTTGTTGTAATGCGGGCCGTTGCACAGTGCGACGCCCCACCACGGCATCGGGCAGTTCGGATCGAGCCGCGCGGCCTCCTGGAAAGAGCGAATCGCTTCATCGTGATTGAACGAGAACGTCCACGTCAGACCTTGATCGAAATACTGCTGTGCGATCCGGGAATCGGTGGTGATTTTTCGCTGATGGTTGCCAAGGTCGCTGAAAATCTGCGCTGTAGACTCGGTGACGGACTCGTGTGTTGCGGTGCTGCGGCAGCCGATCGCGATCAGCGGGATCAGCGTTGCGAAAACGATACGTTTCATGGGAGCTCCTGCGACGAAAGGTTCAGCGCGCAGCGATCACTCGGCGCAACCCCTGCAACGCGCGTAGTCATACCCCCCGATGCGATAACGAACCGAACGATTCACGGACTTTTTGCCCTTTTCTCGAGAACGCCAAAAACGATGGCACACACTGCATGAAATTCGTCGAAACGACTGGCTGTCCCTGCCCCTCACGAGGGGTTCTGACGGGTGATTCTCAAGCACGGTCTTTGTTTTCAACATTCATCATTCGTCATTCGTCATTCGTCTTTCGTCATTCGTCATTCGTCATTTTCCTTCATCGACGTGTGATCATGTACGATCCGCCAACCGTCGGCGAATTGCTTCATCACGAGCGAAAAATTGCCACCCACGTCCCCGCCGGCAGCGATTTCCCGCGAAAGGTGCCAGCGCCCCAGCACAAGCAACGCCTCGCGCGCCACGCGCTGGACGTCGTCGATGTCAAATCGCAACGAGCCCATCGTCGCAGCGTCCGGATACCGCGCCGCGAAGCGATCGCGCGTCGCCTGCCAGCCGTACGTCGTATTTCCGCCGCTGCTAAAGGAAAGCATTTCCGACTTCCAGTAAAACGCCATGAAGCCGTCGATATCGCCGCGATTCCAGGCGCTCGCTTGCGCGTCGAGAAGCGTTGTTGCGATCGGAACAGGTTGCACCGCGGCACATCCGAATCCGCCGCTCATCGCCAGCGACGCAAGCGATACTGCGAAAAAGCCCATTCCGGTGCAGCGGCGAACGTTCATTCTGCTCTCATCCGACCCGCGAATTTATTCGTACAGCAAATACGATTTGCGCTTTTCCCGAAACGCATCGATGCCTTCATCCCAAATCGCGAGCACGTCCGTTGCGGACTTCCCCGCTTCAAACGCTTCGCGGATGCGCTGTGTCCCGCATACTTTGTCGAACATGTTGTCGCGCTTGTTGCCGAAGAGGGCGAGATCCGGCTGTAGCGTGCGCACGACATCCAGAACATGAAACTGAATTCCCGTCAGATGAGCCGCATGCGGATCGACCAGATGCACCTGCACGCCGCCACAATCCTTTTTCTCGAAACTACCGTAAAAAGGCTTGAAATACGTCGGGCGAAAAATCACGCCGGGCAATTCGCGACGGTTGAGCGCGGCCGCCATCGCTGCGGCGTCGGCCCCGGGAAAACCGGCGAGTTCAAACGGGACGGGAACCCCGACGCCTTCGCTCAACACGTGCAACTCACCCATGATGCCTGTTGCCGCATAGAACATTGCGGAATCTGCGTGCGGCACGTGCGGCGACGTCGGTACCCACTGCAATCCGGTATCGCGCCAGAGCATGTTTCGCTGCCAGCCCTGCATCGGCACAACCGTCAATTTGCATTTTCCCTGAGGCATGAGACGTGCATCGTCATTGATCAGCTTCGCAAGTTCACCAACGGTCATGCCGTGCACGTACGGCACCGGCAGGTAGCTGACAAACGACTGGAATTCGGGTTCCCAGGTGGCGCCCTCCATGCGGTTTCCGCCGAGCGGATTGGGTCGATCCAACACGATGAATTCGACGTCGTGTTCCGCCGCCGCCTGCATGGAAACCGCCATCGTGCTGACATACGTATACGAGCGTGCGCCGATGTCCTGAATGTCGAACACCAGTGCATCGAGCCCGTGAAGCATCTCCCGAGTCGGCTTGCGGGTCTTTCCATACAAGGAGTAAGTCGGCAGACCGGTTGCAGCATCCTTACCGTCCTGAATGTGCTCTCCTGCGGGGACGTCGCCGCGCACGCCGTGCTCCGGCCCGAAGAGCGCGATGAGCTCCACTTGCGGTGCGGCATGCAGCACATCCGCCGTCGCGCGCAGGTCGCTTGTCACACCGGTCGGGTTGGTAATCAATCCGACGCGTTTTCCGCGGAGCGTCGCGAAATCATCCGCAATGACAACGTCGATGCCGAGTCGGACGGTATCGTTCGGTCCGGCGCATACAAAGATCGGCATTGCAAAGAGAGCGAAACTCAGTGCGAAGAGGCTGGAATGTCGGCACGATGTTCGTTCGGGAAATTTGACGGATGTATGCATGCGGAAAAGCGTACACCAAATCCCCCCACAAAGCAGCATCGCGCGGAACTCGTCAAAATTCCGCGCGAGAAGAGGCTTGCGTTTCGGCATCCGAAGAGCGAGAGAATTACTTCGATTTTGCGGGCGTCATCGCGGCACGGCGCGTGTTTGTATTGTTTGCTGAGGGCTCCGATGCTGTCGCAAAGCGCGAGCCGCCGGTGACGACGGCTTCGAGCGCGTCAATGACGTGCTCGTACATCCCGTCGGACTCCAGCCGCAACGTTCGGATCGCCTCGGCAGAAGACATAATCTGCTGGCCCAAGGCATCCATTGTCAACTGGTCGTAGGCCCGTGCTGCGCGGATGATGTGCGCGCCCAGCGGAATCTCCGTCGCTTTGCGATCCTGCGATTCGGAGAGGAACGCGTATACGTCTTCATCCTGATTCACAAGCAGCGGGAGAGCGCCTTCCAGCACGTTTCCAATCGAATAGACCAGATCGGTACCCATGAAAGTATGACGTTGATCAGCACGGTCGCGGCTGTCGATCGACCCGATGGCGCGCGATATCACCTGTGTCGTAATCTCGACATTGCCCAGATCGTGCAGAAGTGCCGCGACGCGGATGTCATCCATTTCGCGGTCCGAGAGTTTCAATTCGCGGGATACGCGCTGACATAATTCGGCCACCCGGTTGGTTCGACTCTTTTCCGTCGCGTCGTTCCCCTGAAGATACTTGGACAGGACCTCCGCGACCCCGACGTAGGCACGCTTCAACTCGTGGAGCGTCGCCTTCTGTTCGTCACAAAGCGTACCGACCAAAATGGCCGACAAGCCGATGATTGATGACCAGGTGACAAGCGTCAGCCCCACCAGCAAAGTTCCGCTCAATACCGTGCTCCCCTCCTGGGGAACTGCTATCGCGGCGATCGTGACAACCAGCGCGGCAAACAGCGCCAGGACCCCGGCCCGCGTGCGCCCGAGAAAAAATCCGGCGAGGATGATCGGCAGATAGAACAGGTGCAGCGCGACCGTGCGATATACACCCATCTGCGTGAACAGCACGGCAATTCCGAGCGACACGATGATCAGCATGAACTCCAGAACGTGTTGGCCCTTCCGGGCGTGGAGATCCAGACGCTCAACATTTTCGGAGTTTTTCATTTACTCGTTCTCTCTTTTGAAAGTTTGTGATCACTGGCGGTATCGGCGGCAATCGGAAAGAACCCCGTGTCCGTCGGCGTTCCTGCAGGTGTCATCGTTTCGAGAGCGGGAAACGGCTCCATTCGCATATTCGATTGCGAAATCGCGGCAAACCGCTGCTCGATCCCGAGCCAGACGGCGACGAGATCGGGGTCGAATTGCGATCCGGCACCTTCGCGAATCATGTGGACACATT
The DNA here is from genome assembly GCA_050245935.1 of Phycisphaerae bacterium. GTDB lineage: Bacteria > Planctomycetota > Phycisphaerae > UBA1845 > Fen-1342 > JALHOX01. The sequence continues at coordinate 8,658 of JBFWWY010000073.1, forward strand.
CGTGATGCGGGAGCGCCGCTTTGTACACGCGTGTTGAGGACAGCGCGTCGTAAACATCAACGATGGATACGATTCTCGCTGCAAGCGGAATCGCTGTTTCACGCAATCCCAGTGGATAGCCGCCGCCGTCCCAACGCTCATGATGAAACAGTGCGACATCGCGCGCCATCTTCAACAATCCCGAATCTCCGGCGCGCTGCGCGATCTTGCCCAGACATTCGCCGGCGATCGTGGTGTGTCGCTTCATTTCCTCCATTTCGTCCGCCGTCAGACGATCACGCTTCAGGAGGACGCGATCATCGACACCGACTTTTCCGATGTCGTGCAACGCCGAACTCAACTGGATCAAGCGAACTTCCGCCGCCGAAATCTCACGCGCGAACTTCGGATGTTGTCGCGCCGCGGACGCCAGCATTCCGGAATACCGCACAATGCGTTCGAGATGCTCGCCGGTTTCCGGGTCTCGCGAATCTGCAAGCTTGGCCAACGCAAAGATGATGGCATCACGCGCCCGGACATATTGTTGGGTTTGCTTTTGGGCAGCCTTCGCGCTTTGCAGTTCCTTGCGGCTCAGTCCGTCCTGATGCCTCGCGAGCGTCAGATAGGAAATAATGCCGACGATCGCCGCCATCCAGATCGCCGAGAGAACCGCGATCGGGATCGAATCATGCGCGGCGATCTGCATCGGTGCGACGACGACATCGAGTGGCGTCGTCAGCACGAGATAATGCCCCGCTGCCTGGCGCGATCCGACAGCAATCGCTGCGCCGCGATCGGAATCGAGAATCCATCGCGCCGACTCCGGGTCTGTGCCGCTCGACTTCACGATCTGCCAGAGAAACTGCGATTCGTTCCCGGAAGGTTGCGCATCCGGTGGCAATGTGTGTAGTTCATTCGCGTTGGCCAGCCACAGCGCGATGGGCCTTTTGGCCAAGTCATCCACATTTGCATCCGGCGTGGTATCCGCTCCTTGATTTGAACGATGCAGCACGGATTCCAGCCGAGTCCACTCGGCCTCACTCGCCGACTCCCGCACACTTTGCGTGAAGTACGCGGCATGCAGCCACAGGTCGATCGCCCCGGCCAGCAACTGACCGG
>JBFWWY010000074.1:0-9697 GCA_050245935.1 Phycisphaerae bacterium
GCCGAAAAATCTACCCGAATCTTTGTTGCGGCAATGCGCACCACTGAGCTGGTCCTTCCAGCGTTCGCTCACAAAAATCTTGCCGTCCGGATAGTTCACGCCGTTGCCGATGACAAAGTGATAACCGAGTCCGTTCTTCCAGCCGCGATCCCGTCGGTGATAACGATCCATGCCTTCGGGTGTCGCATTGGAAGTGGCCGAGTGATGGACGACGATCGCCTGCCATTTCCCGACGTTTAAGCGCGCACTGGTCGAAATCGTACTGGGGCTGATCTGTGATCGGGGGCCCGCCGTCGTTGCCGGTGCCGGGGTGGGTCGCGGTGGCTGACGCCGCGGCGGGAGTGGTTCCAGCGGTGGATAGTAAGTATTCCTCGGGATGGGTGGACGCTGATAACGCTGGTACGGTGGACGCCCGGTGCGCGGCGGTGGGGCGTGCATGACATGTGCGGGTCCGGGCGGCGGCTTGGCCGGCGTTGTCTGACATCCTGTCATCAGCGCCAATCCGAAAACTGCGGGGATCCATGCAATCCGTTGCATTCAAATCTCCTCGTGGAACCTTCGGGGATTAATTCGTACAAGTGAATCCGCGCACTATAAACAAAACTCGCGACACGTCCAATTGCGTGCGAGGGACTAGCAGGCGTGTTACACTTTGCGAAGCTGCCCGAGTTGCCGATGTGCCAATTTGAGTCGGCGGCAGTGCTCTGATATTCGAGGATGTACGCGATGGCAAAAGGACGCAAGAACCCCGACCCGGCCTCTCAGTCCTGGTCGAGGCACGTCACGTTACTTCTGGAAGAGATGCAGCAGCGACGATTCGTCGCCTATCGTTCCACCGGCACCTGGCAGCCCGCAACCAATGTTTATGAAACGGAAGATCGTTATCTGGTCTGCGTCGATCTGTCCGGCGTGGATGCGGACAGTGTTGCCATCGAATGTCGCGACTCGATGCGCCTCTTGATTCGCGGGCATCGTGCGCAGCCGCGACCGGAAGAGCCGTGTTGCGGCATCAGTATCCATGTGATGGAAATTGACGAGGGCCCGTTCTTCCGTGAAATCGACCTTCCCAAACCCATTGATGGACGAGCCATCCGCGTTCGTTATCAACGAGGATTCCTATGGCTGACGCTCCCGATTCGCGCGAACTGAAAGACGCTGAGGCGCGTGATCTTCATCAGAACGGAACGCCGGAGGAACCGGAATCTTCGTCCGAAATCACGGCCGAAGCCTCGCCGGCGATTCCGGCCGAGTTGCCGATCCTGCCGGTGCGCGGCGTGGTGGTGTTTCCCGGCACGGTCATGCCGCTGACAATCGGACGCGAAAAATCAAAGCTGCTGATTGATTCGGTTCTGGCCGGGGACAAATTGCTGGCGATTTTCGCACAACGCAAGGATGAAACCGAAGATCCCAAGATCGATGATATGTATCGAGTGGGGACGGCGGCGGTCGTCCTCAAGCTGCTGCGCATGCCGGATGGCAATAACAGTTTGCTGGTCCACGGACTGACGCGGGTCGGAATCGAAGAGATGGTCGCCACCGATCCGTACTGGAAAGCGCGGGTCCATCAGCAGCCGGATGACAATCAGTCTTCGTTGGAATTGGAAGCACTGACGTACACCGCGCGCCGCACGGCGCGGGAAGTGATCGAACTGAGTCAGAACATTCCCGAAGAAGCCGGGATTATTCTGGAGAACATCGAGCAGCCGGGCGCGCTCGCGGATTATCTCGCCGCGAATCTTTCGCTGGGATTGGTGCAAAAGCAGGAGCTGCTGGAAACCTTTGACGTCTCCGACCGGTTGCGCAAGGTGAACGCCACGCTCAACAACCAGCTTGAAATCCTCAAACTCTCGGAAAAAATCCAGACCGACGTACGCTCTGAAATCGATCGCGGTCAGCGCGAGTATTATCTCAACGAGCAGCTCAAAGCCATCAAACGGGAACTGGGCACCGACGAAGATGAAGGGCGCGCCGGCGAACTCGAAGCACTCCGTGCCAAGTTGCGCGACGCCAAGATGCCCGAGGAGGCCCTGGAAGAGGGGATGCGGGAGATCAATCGTCTCTCGCGCATCTCATCGGCGTCGCCGGAGCACGGGCTGATTCGCGACTACCTCGACTGGTTGATCGAAATGCCGTGGTACGAGCAGACCAAGGATCAGCTTGATTTGAAGCTTGCGGAGCACATTCTCAACGAAGACCACTTCGGCCTGCAGCGGATCAAAAAACGAATCCTGGAATATCTCGCGGTGCGACGACTCAAGAAGGACGGTCGGGGACCGATCCTGTGTTTCGTCGGCCCGCCCGGCGTCGGCAAAACATCGCTCGGCCAGAGCATTGCCCGTGCGCTGGGCCGTAAGTTCGTGCGGTTCGCGCTGGGCGGCGTACGCGATGAGGCGGATATTCGCGGTCACCGGCGCACGTACATCGGTTCATCGCCGGGACGAATTGTCAAAGAGCTGCGAAAGTGCGGCGTGCGCAATCCGGTGATGATGCTCGACGAACTCGACAAGCTCGGGCGCGATTTTCGCGGCGATCCGGCATCGGCCCTACTCGAAGTACTCGACCCCGCGCAAAATCATTCGTTCACCGATCATTATCTTGGCGTCCCCTTCGATCTTTCGAAAGTCTTGTTTATTGCGACTGCAAATTATCTCGATCCGGTCGACGCGCCGCTTCTCGACCGCATGGAAATCATCGAACTCGGTGGGTACACGATTTCGGAAAAGGTACAGATCGCGAAACGCTATCTGCTTCCACGCCAATTGGAAGAAAACGGGCTGGCGAAGGCAAAAATCGAAGTCGCGGATGAGTTGTGGCGGCTGATCATCGACGGCTACACGCGTGAGGCCGGCGTTCGCAATCTCGAGCGCAAAACGGCGGAGATCTGCCGCGCGATCGCTTCGCGCGTTGCGAAAGGCGAGAAGGCGCCAACTCAGGTCACGCCGGAACAGGTCCGCGAGTGGCTCGGGCCTCGGTATTTCGAGCGCGAGACGGCTTTGGTGGAAGGTGTTCCCGGCGTCGTCACGGGGCTCGCGTATACCCCGGTCGGCGGGCAAATCATGTTCATCGAAGGCACGATCATGCCCGGTCGCGGCGGGTTCCAGCTCACGGGCCAGATCGGCGACGTGATGCGCGAGTCGGCCCAGGCAGCGATGTCCGTGGTTCGCGCGAATGCGGCGCGCTGGAATCTCGACATCAGCAATCTGGGGGACGTTGACATTCACATCCACGTTCCCGCCGGCGCGATTCCCAAAGACGGTCCGTCCGCCGGTGTTGCAATGGTGGCGTGTCTTGTATCGCTGCTGGCGGATACACCGGCTTCGGTCAAGGTCGGCATGACGGGGGAAATCACGTTACGGGGACTGGTGTTGCCGATCGGCGGCGTCAAGGAGAAAGTACTCGCAGCGTTTAATGCCGGGCTGACATCGGTGATTCTGCCCAAGCGAAATGAGCCGGATCTGGAAGAGGTGCCAACGGAAGTGCGCGAGAAAATGACGTTTGTCTTTGTCGAGCATATTGACGAAGCGCTGGTGACGTTGTTTTCGGACACCGCCAAAAAGCAGAAGTCCAGCCGAACATCGACTGGCAAACGCAAGAAAACGAAAAAATCCAAGACCACGACGAGCAAGAAAACGTCGCCCTCGACGGTGAAAGAGAAACGGAAAAAGTCGTCATCCTCGCGTACGCGTTCCACGGAAACGCGTTAGGATTGCATGCAGATTCTGCGAATTCCGGAGCAGGACTCGGCGGCTGTTTCAGGCCGGCGCGGAGAGTCCGCGATCGTCATGTCAATACTGATAAGTCATTTATTTGCATATATTTATCCGGCGTTTCCGAAAAAGAATCGGGTTGTATCGACCCGGCGTTTCCTCTACCATGAGTACATAAGAACAAATTCCCAAGCGAACGCTTGAGTCATCAGGATTCATTCTACATTATTCGGGCCAACGACAGCGGCCGGCGGTTTACTGGGGAACACGATGAACGCTATGACGACGCGCGACCCTCAACAACAGACAATCACAAAAAAACATCTCGTGGATCGAATTTCGGACGATATCGGCACCAAACGTGTCGTTGTAAAGCAGATTGTTCAGCTCTTCCTGGATGAGATCATCAAGGAGCTGGGCAACGGAAATCGGCTCGAATTTCGCGACTTCGGCGTTTTTGAGATTCGCGAGCGGGCGCCCCGCACGGCACAGAATCCGAAAACGATGGAGAAAGTCGCTGTGCCCAAAAAGCGCACGGTCAAATTCAAAATTGGCAGACTGATGAAGCAACTGCTCCAGGACGAATTGCCAAAGACCGCCGAGGTCATGAAGCCGTCGCTGAATCATGTCAGCAGCGGAACCCATGCGTCGACCCGCAGCATCGCTGCACGTGTGTCCTCATCTTCCGGAAACTCCAGCGGCTACGAGGCGAAGTCGGCGGAAATGTAAAAGCGGTCGACTGCCTATGCAGCGATTTGTGAAGTTGCCAGTCCGGTCCCAGGGCATCTGAAACGCGCCCAATCGACGACTGCGCTTTCATCCCATTTCCGTTATCGGTCGAGTTCAATCATATCGCCGCGTGCTGCAGCACTGACAGCGCACGGGAATTCAACTTCAGCGTCGCTTGTTGCAATCTATTGTTCGACTCCCTTCTGCGCGTTGTTGAGTTGTGCAGGGAAGGGCGTTTTCGCTTGAGTCTCACCACTCTCATCGCGTACGCTCGATGAGCTGTGTGGGGAAGACGCGATGACAGGAGACGCTCGATGCGAGGTTTCAAGGCGATTCTTTCGTTCTTTGCGATGATGACTGTCGCTTCGTTCGTTCAGGCGCAAACCGGGATGTCAGTGTATCGCGGCAGCGAAACGCTCTTTCTGGAATCGTCCCACGAAATTTCTCAAGAGGCCGATGCCAGCGGTTCCGAATCGACAATCAGTGGTGCAGGAGAAACGGCAGCATGTTGTATTGGGCAGATCTGCGTGCCGGGTTTCACAGCCGGCGGATGTTTTGACAACGGTGGGGTGTGGCTTGGTATCGGGAGTACCTGTCAGGAAGCCAACGCGAACGGTTATTGCGTGGCACCGCCGCCGTGTCCTCCTGGAGCGACGGTGGATCAGGACGGCGTAAGCTGCGGACAGCCGTTTCCGGACGCGCACAACTCCGGTTGCCTGCATCCGTCTTCGCCATTTCAGTTTCTGGGAACGATGGATGGCTGCGGACAGGTCGTCTGTGGCATGGCGAGCGCTGACGATCGGAACTTCGGAAACCGCGATACGGACTGGTATTTCTTTTCCTCGCTGGAATCCGCGGAATACACCATCTGCGTGACGGCCCAGTTCTTCCCGGAAATTCAAATCTGGCCGCTGAATCCCGGTGTAGATCCGTGTCTCGGCGTCGTGCCGACTGTGAAGGAAACAGGTAGTCCGGGTGAGTCGGTCTGTGCAATTGCTTGTGTCATCGGCGGCGAACCCTATGCCGCTGTCGTCACGACAGCCGACAAAAACGGCAATCCCCAGCGCCTCGGAATCGGCTGCGTCGATTATGTGCTGGAATTCAACTGCGAAGCGTGCCCGGTCGGCGCATGCTGCAACGACGCGAATCTCTGTCAGACCAACATCAACGAAGTCGACTGTATTGCGGCAGGCTGCGAGTATCTCGGCGACGGCGCGGATTGTGAGAACGCGATCTGCGGCGGCGCATGTTGTCTCGTCTCCGGCCAATGTCTGGAAGGGGTTTCGCGCACCGACTGCATCGGAATGAACGGTGCATACGGCGGGCGCGATTCGGAATGCACCGCGGCCGATTGCCCGGTCTGCAGTTTTGAAGATCCTGATGACCGTGATTTGCTGGCGGGCGTCGAGGAGGATTGCACAATTCTCGGGATTGATTCCGTCAACGGCGGCTGCGGATCCGGCACTTCCGGTCTCGACTTCACGATGATCTCCTGCGGCGAAACCGTTTGCGGCTCCACCGGATTTGACGGTTTTACGCGCGATCTCGACTGGTACCATTTCGTTGTCTCACAGGAAACGGAAACAGTCTTCGAGATCGACAACCAGATGGCGAACAATCACGCACTGGTCTTTCAGTTGCAGTGGCGCGATCCGGACGATCCCAACACCCAGTTCTGCGGCGACGGCGTGAGTCTGATCCCGCCGAATGTCGGCAACGGACTGCCCCCGGGAAAGTCTTACTTTTCCGTCGTGCTCTCGCCGGCGCGATATACGCTGATTGTCACCTATGATTTCGACAGTAGCCCCGTCCTGCCGCCGGACTGCCCCAATGACACGCGCTATCGATTGGCCGTCGAATGTCTCGACGAATGCACATTCTCGTGCGTGACGACCGAGATCGAGCCGAGCTGCGGCGAGTTCAATCAGGTGAACAGCGGCTGTTCCGCATCGCCGCCCGGCAATTTCACGCCGCTCACGATCACGTCGGGTGCGTGGGTGTGCGGGAATACTCGCTTAGAACAGATCGACGACGGCATGGGCAATGTCGACGTTCGTCGCGACGTCGACTGGTGGCGCTTCACGTCGACGTCACCCGAGCTCGCACTGGAATTCGAAGCAGAATTCGAAGCCGTGCTCATCGTGCAGCCGCTCGGTGCCGCCGCGTTGTGCGATCTCGAACCGGTTTTCACCGCGCGCGTCACGCAGTGCGAATTGCTTTCGGTTTATCTGAAGGATCTCCCGCTCGGCGACTACGGCCTCTTCGTAGCACCCGCGCTCGACGCCTACACCTGGTTCCTGGACCCGCCCGCGGAGGAACGCTGCGAATCGCGCTATCGGCTGCGGGCGTGCAACTGCGTGCTCGAAGACACCTGCTTCAACGCGCTCTGCGGCGATGCCAACTGCGACGGCACCATCAGCGTCAGCGATATCGGCTTTTTCGTCACGGCGCTCGCGCACGGCGAGGCGGCCTGGAATGCGAGCTTCCCCGGCGGTGTCGCACCCTGCGACTATTGCGTGAACGATATCAACGGCAACGGCTTCGTCACCGTCAGCGACATCGGTCCGTTTGTAAACGCGATCACGAACGACGGTTGTCAGTAACCGCACAAAGGAAAGCAGGGGGGGCTACGCGCGGCGGCATGGCGGAATGCAGACACAGGATTTCGCCAACTTTTGATGTCTGCCCCAGACGCGTTGCCGCTGAGCCGCGCGCTTCAATTTCCGACAATTTAACGGTTCCGTCATGTGTGGTTGCTCGCTACGCTTTTTCCCGGATGGAAGCCAGTAGGAGACTGGTCTTTTTTCAGGAAGGGAATCGTCATGCGTCGTGCGTCCGCGTTCACTCTGATCGAGCTGCTTGTTGTCATTGCCATCATCTCCCTGCTCATTTCCATACTGCTGCCCGCGCTCAGCGGGGTTCGCCGCAGCGCGCGGGGCGTGGTCTGTCTTTCGAATCTTCGGCAACTGTCGCACGGCTGGCATTCGTATGCCGATGAGAACAATGACGTCGCGCTGCCCGGCCGCTATGGCAATGCCGGTGGCGGAACCTCGAACCCCGCGAATATGTATGAACTCGGCAACGGCCGGAAATACCGCCCGCGCTGGGTCGCAACAATGGGTAAACAGGTCGGCATTCCCGCGTTCAATTTTCCCAGCACGACCGACGATCGTCAGGACTACGACAGCAGCGTCTATGCTTGTCCGGAAAAGCCGGACTGGACCGACGAGCGCAATTATGCGTTCGGCTACAACCATCAGTTTCTCGGCAATGCACGGCAGACGAACGGGCGCTATCACAACTACCCGGTGAACCGCTCGCGCATCAAAAATTTCGCGAGCACAGTAATGGGGGCCGATTGCATGGGCACTGCCGCCGGCGTCGCCGAAACCGATCGTCTTCCCTATGAGAACAACGGCACCGATTTTGCCGCGTTCGGCAATCATGCATGGACGCTTGATCCGCCGCGCCTGACCGCGACGTCCGACCGCGGCAGTGGCGACCCCGGAACGCCGCGCACCGCCGTCGATCCGCGCCATGCCAAGAAAGCCAACGTGGTGTTCTGCGACGGCCACGGCGAAACCCAAACACCTGAGCAACTCGGCTATCGCTACGCGGACGGCGGGAAGTTTGCCGATCTCGAAGTGATCGCCAACGATCCGCCGAGCAATCAGCTTTTCAGCGGAACGGGTCTGGACGACGATCCGCCGGCGCTGCCGCGCTAGCGCCACCTGAAACCAACTGTAGCGGTCGCGCCTCCGTGCCGACCGTGTATTGAGTCCAATCCTAGCGGTCGCGCCTTCGTGCCGACCGCCTCGTAAGTCCACTCGTAGTCCCGACGCGTCGGGACGCCTCCGTGCCGACCGTTGGATTCCCGGAAGTTCGCCGTGTTGCGACGATTGGAACGAATCTGCGCAACGCAAATTGAAAGCAAAAAACGAGCAGTCTGCCAGTTGGGTTCATCTGCGAAAGGTTATCGAGCGACTTGCTCGCGAACTGCCGGTGGCCACACGCGCGAATCAGGTCGAGCCCGCACGAAACCCCGCGCTCCCCTTGAAACACCGCCGAATCAGGGCTAGGCTTCCCAACCCGGAATCCACCGCATCGAGCGGCGGAATTCCGGACCTGGAGAGGTGCCAGAGTGGCTGATCGGGCCGGTTTCGAAAACCGGTGATAGGGTGACCTATCCGGGGGTTCGAATCCCCCCTTCTCCGTTTCCTATCGGAATTGGGCCGCGCGGTTGAGGTGCAGCAAGAGGTAAATCACTTATTGGAAGAAACCTTCGTCCGTGTCGGGTGCCACGGTCTAGCGGCCTGTCCCGATTCATCGGGGTACACCGTTCGACCGTGCGGATTGCGGAGAGAAACTCGATTCGTTGAAATGTTGCGATGTCGAGCCCCGACTCCAACCGCTTACCACTTCGCAAAACACGTCGGACATGGAACGAACCGGGACATGCGCATTTTCTGACCTATTCAACGTATCGGCGTTTGCCGATGCTCCGTGCGGCGCGCCTTTGCGATTGGGCTTTGCAATCCCTGGGGTCGCTTCGTGACAAGCAAAACGTCGCACTTTGGGCATACATGATCATGCCGGAGCATGTCCATGTTCTGCTTTGTCCGCGTGATGCGAAATATGAAATGCGGCACATTCTCACCGCGATCAAAAAGCCGGTCGCCCGCGCGGCGCATCAGCACCTGATCGATACAAATCAAACGGACTGGCTTGCGAAATTACATGCGAAAGTCGGCAAGCGCCGCGTCTTTCGCTTCTGGCAGCCCGGCGGCGGTTTCGATCACAATGTTTTTCGCGATCGCAGTGTTCCGGCGATTATGGAGTACATCCACGCAAATCCGGTTCGGCGGGAATTGTGCAAAATCCCCGAAGATTGGGCGTGGTCGAGCGCGCGATTCTGGGCAGGTCGCGCAGATTTTCATCTGCAGATGGATCGTCCGAATGATAAGATGGGTGGCCCGTCGTAGCGGATAAATCGTCTCGCGTCTGCGCGTAATCGGCACGGTCGAGCGGTGTACCGCTAGACCGTGGCACCCGTAAAGTTGGAGGAGCATTCTAAGTACCTATCCCATAACTGATTTCCGTGTATTCTCTGTCCATTGACAAGGGGTTGTCAATGGAACATGGAGGTCCACGGATGGACGAGCAGCGGAACGAACAGCGTGGCGTCGCCAAGGAGTGGCGGTTGCCGGATGAGATGTGGGAGCGACTCGAGCCGTTGTTGCCGAAATTGCGAATGAGCCGCA
>JBFWWY010000075.1:0-9674 GCA_050245935.1 Phycisphaerae bacterium
TGCTGTTGCCCGGCATCTTCGGCGACAACTCGGTAGGGCGGACGCGCGACATCGCGATGGCGCTGCGCGACAGCGGCTTTCACGTCTGCGCGGTGGAGCTGCGCGGCTGCGGTCAGACGGAGAAGCGCTTTCCCGATCATCGCATGACCTTCGGCACCTACGAGTCCGGTGATCTGCTCGCACTCGCCGACTGGCTGGAGCAAAAGCCGCACGTCCGCCGCACCGGATTGATCGGCTTCTGCTGGGGCTCAAATGTCGGACTGGTGACCGCGTGGGAGGACGGTCGCGCCGATGACGATCCCGGCGTGTCCGATTTGATCCAGGAAAAGCTGCGCCCGCGCGACGGCAAGGTGCATTTTCAGGCGGGAATGCTGCTGTTTTCGTCGGTGTTGCCGTTCGAAGACGTGTGCGACGCGTGCGAAACAACGTGGTCGGTCGTGAGCAATCCAATTCTCGATCGGCTGCAGAACGAAATCAAGACGCGAATGACGCGAAAAGGCTATCCCAATCCTGACGGAAGTCTGCGGCGTCTAATTGAAATCGAAGCAGCCCACGCCACCGGGTCGATGCAAGGAGTCGAGGACGGCTATCGATTCCTGCGGCTCTTTCCTTACAAAGATCTGCCGTATCACAACAAGCTGGAATCGATTCGTGTGCCGACGTTGCTCGTGCATGCCGCGAATGACCCGCTCACGGACGCGCAGCCGCTCGCGAACCTCATCGCGGAAACAGAAAACGAAAACGTCGCAGCGCTGATTATCCCGGGCGGCGGCCACGTCGGCTTCGGACCGTATGCGCCGGAGTATTTTTACTCGCTGATTCTGCGATTTTTCGACCCCGAGCGCGGCGCAGGCGGAACTGATTTGCAAAAATCAGGATCGACGCGTCCCGCCGCGTAAGCATCTCCAACATTGCCCGCTGCTCAAAGTAAACAAGCCCACGCACTTCGAAGTACGCGGGCCCAGGCCACTTGTTCCCTTTCATGTCGGCTACACACGGCGCCGGAAGATCGCGGCCAGTACACCTGAAAATATCAGCGCCAGGGAACCGGGTTCGGGGACCGTCGCAGTGGGCTCGAATCGTAGTTGCATCGTATATCCAGCCAGCGCGCTCCCGCCGAACGGTGCGGTCCAGTTCGGGATGTCGATCGAGAAGTTAAAGTCGGTCGTCGCACCCGTTGCCAGGCCGGGAGGAAAGCCTTCGTTCCATTCCAGTAGTGTTGCGTAATGCCCACTCACACCATTCCCCGGATCGCCGAGGAAAAAGTTGGGCGACGTCGGCGCGGGGTCGCGGTCGGGCAAATCGAAATCCAGACCGGAACTGGCAACAGGAAGTATGAATTCGCCGGAAGCATGGAGATAGCGCACTTCGACATCAAGTGTATCCCAGGGAAGCGCCGTGCCGTTTTTGAGGTTTGCCTTGATGGCGTATTCGCTGGTCAGCATGGTGTCGTCAATGTGAAAATTCATCTGCAAACCACCGCCGTGAAAGTCGGTGATTGTGGCATCAATTGTCACTTTGTTTGGCGACAGACCGACCGAATTATCGTTGTTGAGCGCCGGCGACACGATGGCGGTTCCGGTTACGGCACCTGGACCTGCGCTGCCTGTATAGGCACTGATCTTGCCTGCAAGGGCAGGACTCGTGAGCAATCCTGTAATCGTGAACGTGAGCATTCCTAGCATTCGTTTCATGAGATTCTCCCGCAAAGAAAATGGTAGGCAGTCGATTGTTGGAAACCGCGTTTCCAATCCGACCCAGATCACGCAAGCTGCACTCGCAATCCATCAGGAAAAATGCGAAAATCTTCGCGGCGGTGTTTATCACCCATTCGAGAGGGCATCTCATGTCATCCAATTCAACTCCAGCCGCAACGGAAATCCTGGCCCGCGCCGTGAACGGCGATGCAAACGCCGTCGCAGCGCTTACACCGCTGGTTTACAACGAACTGCAGCGGCTCGCGCATTACTTTCTGCGCAGCGATCAGCACATCACGCTTCAGACGACGGCTGTGGTACACGAAGCTTTTCTTCGCCTCGTCGGACAGAAGGAGCAGCCCGATTGGAGCTCCCGTGCGCACTTTATGGCAGTCGCGGCAAAAGCGATGAGAAGCGTATTGCTGGATCATGCCCGGGCGCGGAGCGCGCAAAAGCGGGGTGGCGGGGCGGCGCGCGTCGTGTTCGATGAAGCGCTGCGCGCGCTGGACGAGCGCGGCTTTGACTATCTGGAACTGGAGGAAGCGCTGAATGAGCTGGCGCGCCACGATGAGCGCAAAGCACGGCTGGTCGAGTTGAAGTTTTTTGCCGGCCAAACGACCGAAGACGCCGCGCGCTTTCTTGAAATTTCCGTCCCCACTGCCGAACGGGAATGGCGGTTTGCCCGCGCCTGGCTTACAAGCCGGCTGGCAGGAAGCGAAAGGTCGGCGTCATGAATGAATCGCGCGAAGACCAAAATGAAATGGATCACGAATCGTGGGTTCAGGTGGAAGACCTTTTTCATCAGGTCGTCGCGCTGCCGAAGATCGAGCGCATCGCGTTTCTCGATCGCGCCTGTGCCACACGTCCGCGGTTGCGCCGCAGTGTCGAGAACTTGCTCGCGATGGATGATGGAAGCTCCGTGGCCTTGCCCTCCGGATTGCCCCAGGTGTTGTCGCGCAAGCTGGATGCCAACGAAATGGTCGGCCGCCGGATCGGGGCATACCGGCTCGATCGGTTAATCGGAACCGGCGGCTTCGGTGCGGTCTTTCTCGCGTCGCGATCTGATGCGGCGTTCGAGCAACAGGTCGCAATCAAGCTGCTCAAGCGCGGAATGGACACGGATGCGATTCTGTCGCGTTTTCGCAATGAAAGGCAGATCCTCGCGTGGCTGGAACATCCGAATATTGCCCGACTGCTGGATGGCGGCGCGACGGACGAAGGCTTGCCGTATCTTGTTCTTGAGTTTGTCGACGGCACACCGCTGCGGGAATACTGCGAGGCAAAGCCGCTCGGAGTGCGCGAACGGCTCCGCCTGTTTTTGTGCGCGTGTGACGCAGTTCAGGCTGCCCATCAGCAATTGGTGGTCCATCGCGATTTGAAACCGAGCAATATCCTTGTCAAAGACGACGGCACGCTGAAACTGCTCGATTTCGGAATTTCCAAGGTACTCGGCGATGGATTGGGCGACGATTCGGCGGCGACACTCACGCTGCCGGGGGAACGGGCGCTCACGCCACAATACGCCAGCCCGGAACAACTTCGGGGAGATCCCGTCACCGTTGCGAGCGACGTGTACGCGCTGGGCGTTGTCCTTTTTGAGTTGCTGACCGGGCAGCGACCGTTTCAAGATGCGGAGAAGTCCGTGCTGGAGCTGACGCGCGCCGTTTCTGAACGTATCGCACCGCTGGCCAGTCATGCTGCGAAAAACGGTAACAGTGCTGCGCTGCGCGGCGACCTCGACGTGCTGCTGGCGACCGCGCTCGCCCCGGAACCGAAACGACGCTACGGAAGCGTTTCCGCACTGAGTGCGGATATCCGCAATTATCTGGGTCGACTGCCGCTTCACGCGCGGCCGGCATCCCGGACTTATCGACTGAAGAAATTTGTTTCCCGCAATCCGATGATCGTCGCCGCGCTGTTCTTGATTGGGCTGTTGCTGGCAGGATGGAGCGTTACCGCGCGCGTACAAAACTCCCGTTTGACTGTTCAGCGCGATAAAGCGGGAACCGAAGCGGTCAAAGCCCAGCAGTTTTCTCAGTTCCTGAAGGAGTCGCTGCTCGCGGTCACGCCGCAGGTCGCGCGCGGTCAGGACTCGACTTTATTGCGCAAGCTGCTCGCGGATGCCGATCTGCGCGCCCAAACGCTTGAGGCGTTTCCGATCGTGCGTGCGGAGATCCATCTCACGGTGGGGACAGTTTACAACAGCATCGGCGATTTCGCTGCGGCCGAGCGAAACCTGACGGAAGCGCTGGAAATTCTTGAAACGGTCGTGCCCACGCCGCACAAACTCATCGCCCAATCCGCGGACGAACTGATGAGAATTTATCGCGAACGCGGCGATCTGCAGCAAGCGGCGGAGATGGCAATGATCGCTTACGAGAACCTTCTGGAGGTCTTCGCGCCGGACAGCCAGGAAGCGCTGGAGGCAATGAATAATATTGGCCTGGTGAAACTGTCGCAGAATGCTTTCGCCGAGGCGGAAGGTGCCTTTCGCGAGGTGATTGAGGATGCCGCGCCCGCATTACGGTCGGTGGTGCAGAACAATCTTGGACTCGCACTGAAGCGACAGGGAAAAAACGCGGAGGCGAGCGCAGCGTATCGAGAGGCGATTCGACTGTATGACGAGGTGTATGGCGAAAACTACCCCGAAGGCGCGATGGCGCGTTCCAATCTGGCACTATTGCTGGAAGAACTGGGTGACGTCGACGGCGCTCGCAAGTACTACGAGGAAGCCTTGAGCACGCAGCGGCACATTTTCCCCGACGCACATCCCGATCTCGCGACCACCCTGGATAATTACGCGTTCTTTCTCGCCGAACGTGGGGAATGCGATCGCGCCGTCGCCTACTCAGCCGAGGCGCTCCGTATGTTTACAGAGATTTTTGGCAAAACAAACATCGACGTGGCGTTCTGCCTGTCGACGCACGCGAACGTGCTGCGTCAGTGTGACCGGTTGGAGGAGGCCCGCACGATGGGCCAGAACGCGGTCGCGATGATGGAAGCAACGGCCGGAGCAACGAGCATCCCGTTTGCGATCGTGACGGCCCGCTACGCGTGGACGTTGGAAACAATGGGTGACAGCGCCGGCGCGCGCGATGCCCTGGAACAAGCATTCGCGATCATGGTGGAGGAATTGGGGCCGGATCATCCGCGCACTGCCGGGCTGCGACAGCGGCTGTCCGCCCTGAACGACTCGTTGTCAGGTAAATAGAGCGTTTTCAGTTCAACCGTAGCGGCCTGATGTAGAACGCATACTGGAGTTCTACGGCCGGCACGGAGGCACGGCCGCTACGATTGGATTGGCGATGCTCTAGCTTCCAATCGCCGCGAATCGGCACGCTGTCAGAATTCAGGGTCGCTGCTGGACCGGCGGCAATGAGATGAGTGCAGGCTGGCCCGCCGTGTCGTCCAGCAAAATTCGCACCATCTCCTCGATCTGCCGCTGCTTCTCGACGCTGTATTTCGGGCCGCGATAGACCAGATCGTCGACGCCGCCGAAGTAGCGGAGCAGGGGGATTCCCGCCGCCACGTCTTCCGGAAAACCGCGGAACAGGAAGCTGTTGAATCGCAGCGCATCCCGATCCAGCGTGAGCCGTTGTTGCTCAAACGGGTTCAGCGAACCCTGCGGCACAAAATCCGGCGGCATGTAAATCAAATTATGAATGTCGTACACACCCATGTACCATTCGTTGCCGGTGTTATCCACCCAACTGTCCGAACGCGCGATCAGACCGCCGGGATATTTCGAGGCGCGACGACGCGCTGTTTCGGGCCAATCCGGGGGATACGTCACCCAGTCATCCGGCGCGAGGCGCGCGGCATTAGCATCATCGAGAAGTCGTACTTCGTCTTTTTTGATCTCGTTCCGCTGCGTTGCCTGATGACGGCGGCGCGCTTCGTCCCAATCGTGCAATGCGCGATCCTGTTCGGCGCGGCTCCGCTCCTCGACGTCGTCGAGTCGAGCGGGCCGGTGGTCAATTCCGTCAGGGTTCGGAGAAACCCGATTGGCCGGAGAAGAATTTCGCGCTTGGGGTTCACCGACGGCAGGAGGTACCGGCGTCATTTCCGGAATTTCACCCAGCGTGGGGGGTTGAGGCCTTTCCGCAACGCGCGACAAGATGCCTTCGCACATCAAAATCTGGTCGGTTGTTTCGTCAGCGGTGGGGAGGGCACGGAGCATTGCCAGTGCGCGGGTTGCTCGGTCCTTCGCCGTGTCGCGCTGGCCATCGAGCAACGCCTGCCGCGCCTCGAGCATGACGAGTTTCGCCGACGCACGCTGTGAATCCAGTTTGGCGTCGGCGATCTCCCGGCGCAATTTCGCGTCTTCCGACTGCGCGAATCCCAGCCCGCAACATTCGATGAGCACCACCACGGTCATACTTCTCCAAGGAGCGACCGATCGTATGGAAACACGTTTCGACATGCACTATTTCTCCTGCGCGCGGTGAATCCACTCGCGATTGTACCAGCGCGTCCAGTCGGAAAGATTAAAGCCGAAGTTCTCGCCGGTGATTTGTTTCAGTGCCTCCAGCACTTCCGTGCGCATCACAATCACGTTTCGACGCGCGAGACGCGTTTGCAGCGAGGAAAAATTACTATGAAAATCGAATACGCCGATGGTCGGATAATTCGGGAATCGCACACCTTGAAGATTCACACCATGCTGGAAGGGGCCGGTCGCGAACGCGCCAGGCATATGCGAGAAATAGCCAGGCAGCGTGATTTCCACGACGCGATTGCGCTCGGCCGTAAGCGATTGAATCAGGTCCGGCACCGCCGACTCCGCTCGGAAGCGGCCCAGTGCGAAAGCGGCATTCGCCACAACGCCGTCAGCATCGGCATGCAGCGCCCGGCGATATTGAGAAATGACGCGCGGATCATCGCGCTCCTTCAACATCACAACGATGCGATGGCGGAGATCATCATTTTCTTCCACCAGCCCCAGAACCGCGAGATTCAGTGTCGCTTCATCCTCACGAAAACGAGCAAGCACGTCGACAAGCAAACTACGCATCGCGAGGTTGCCTTTGCCGAGTTCGCGGCTGAGCGGAAAAATCGCGCGAGGATCATCAATCGACAGAATCCGCTCTCTCCCTTGTTCGAACAACCGCGGGATCCGACTCTTTAACAGGCCGTTCATCAACGCCCGGATTTGCCGCGTCCAGCGACCCTGCACGACATCAATGTCCTCCACGATGGGTACGTCTGCGTCAGCATCTGGCTCGGCCGGCTCGACGTCCGGCTTCGGCGGTGCGGGGATCACCCAAATTCCGTCCTGTTTGACATATCCCAACGCGGCACGCGCCGGCGCGAAATCCGTTTCGAGTTCCACGGCGCGTTTCAGGTGTTGTTTCTGCTCCGTCAACAAGTCGTGCTCTCCACACCATTTCGCGAGTTCGAACTGGGCCTTCGCGGTGGCCTTGGCTTTGGCGGCGCGCCGGTCGTATTCGGCAAACGGCGTTTCCTTCTCTTCGATCCTCACCACACTGGCCACAGGGATCGAAAATGTGCCGATTGTGGTTCTTATCCGATAATTCCCGTCAGCTTTTTCCAGCAAGAGCCCTTCCACGGAGCCGCCGTTCTCCAGGTGGAACACATCGGCAGGAGCTGTTGCCGTTGTTGCCAACAGACAAAGTACCGTCGCGAGACCCAGCAATTTCAATTCTTCGCGCAACGCGCACGAAATGACACTCTTCATCTGCTTCCCACCGTGTTGCGAACGGGTGTGTCAGCGGCTCATTTCCCGATGATACCCTGACCACGTCCAAATCGCCGACACGGACCGCGCCGGATCACCTTTTTTTGACATCGTCATCCTGCCGAGGTTCCGGAATTATTGGGAAGGCAGGTGCCGACGTCCGTAACGAAAAAGCACCCCGTATCGGGGTGCCCTTTTCAAAATGAGGATGGATCGAATGGTGAGGCGCACTCGGCGAAAGAGCCGTTTTATTCGACGATTTGCGCCGGACGTAGCACGTTATAGCTGGTTCCCGCGATTCCGCCCCCGAGCGCGGCGTCATCGACAACGATCGCGGGCTGGACGATCAGATACTTGCTTTTCATTGAGCCGGTCAGCTTCACATCCATAATTCGCACACCCGCGAACCCGACCACCTCAAAATTGGCGTTGTTGCCGTTGCCCGCTACCGATCGGAACAGCGGAATCCCGCGCGGTTCTCCGACGATTGCAGCCAGTTCATCTTTAACCCCCGCACTGAGCCCCGTATCGCCGTTGAGATCAATGACGCCGTTTTCGTCAAAAACGAGTTGACCGCCGAAGTGCGACAGATCGTCGGCGTTGATTCCGTGAAGGATCTGCCGGGCAATGTCGTTGGTGCTGTTATTGGAGCCGCCGATATCGACGGTGCCGAAATTGCCGGGCGGGAGCTGGCCGAGGCCGGCACCGGGATAGAGATTGATTTCCTGAATGCCGTCGGCACCGGTCGTGACCGTGCCATCCACGTTGTAGGTGTAGTTGTCGCCGGCGTAGATCGTGCCTCCGACGAAATCCTCCCACGTGGCAACTTTCAGGGCAAAGGGGAGAAGGTCGGCATTTCCCGTCTGTTCGTTGACGCGGTAGCCGCGAATCGTGTCGTCAAACGCTGCGGTCGACTGGGCCCCCACGTTGAATGAGTCAAAACCGAGCAACTGTGCAAACGTCGCGGCAATCGATCCGCTTCGCTGGTCGTTGCGGAGGATGCGAATCGTGACGCCGTTGTATTCCATTCCGGGAACCGATCCGTCGATCGACTGGTTCGCACCGCCGGCGAAGTTCCAGCGGCCCATGTTCATATCTTCCCCGGTGACGACGACATTCTGCAAGTTGAGGACTTTGTTCATTTCGCCGAAGCGGTGCACTTCCTGGGTTGCGGCGGCCAGAATCCCGTCCATCGCGTTGTTACCGAGCAGACGATCCTGATCGATCATCCTCCAGGCACCGGCCAGGGCCGCAGCGTCCGCGGCACGTTGTAACTCGGCACGCGCTACATAAAGTGATCCAAGATCAATCGTCAGCGCGCCGAATGCGAACACCGTCGTGACCGTCGCAGCCGTGACGATCACGACATTTCCGCGACGTTGAAAGCGATGGCTTCTCATGCGTTTCATTTCAGAGCTCCGGAGATTTCACGGACTTACAAGCATGCGATTCCGGTTTTAGTCATGGTTCTGAAACACGATCCGTGCGTTGCTGTCCCGCGAAAGCAGATTGCCGTCCACGTCGTAGTAACGGACTTCCTTGATTCGCAGCATGTTGACGCGGTTGGCCCCAAAGCTGACCCAGGAGTTCTTGACGGAATCTTCCGTGTTGTAGCCCGAAAGGCTGTTCAATCCCGAGGGGTGGACGACGAGCGTACTGGAGCCGCCGAATGAGCCCCAGGTCTGGCCCTGTCCGTTCTTCACGAAGAATCCGACGTTGCCGGGCACAATCGCCATCACCTTCGTCCAGGAGACCGTCTCTGCAACCTGGCTGAGTTTGTCTTCCCGCACGGTTCGCTGATTGACGACGTCGTCGAAGACATTGATGTTGTACTGCATGCCGCCGGCTTCGAACCCGTCGTCATCGCGATAGTTCCACGATGCTTGAAAGGAGAGCGCGTCCGCGTCCGCCATGGGCGACATCGACGTGTGGAACTGAGGCGTGTCGAGTTCCGTTTCCGGCTCGTTCAAGACCGCTTCCCAATCCTCTTCGATGTGAACCACCGGCGAGGAACCTTCTCCGGTAGCGAGCGAACCGGGCATCGTGCTGACCACAGCGAAACTCGCTGCAGAAGCGATCAGAATGTTCTTGAATGACGCGAAACTGCGATACTTTTTCATAGCCCGCTCTATTCCGGTTGTGTGGTGGTCCGTGCTGTCGGGCATGTCCCTGCTCTATGTTTGAGGATGCAATTGGATTGGAAAGACATGCAAACAAAGCGCGGAAATTACCGCGGAACGTGATTCTTTGGCCGCAATTTCAGGATTTATCAGTCTTCC
>JBFWWY010000076.1:0-9668 GCA_050245935.1 Phycisphaerae bacterium
GTTGAAGCTGAACGGGACGATCATGCCGCCGGCAGTACAGCACCCACAGCGCCCGATTCAGGGCTTATCGTGTCCCCGCAGCGAAGTCAGCGGCGCACGGCTCTGGGGCTTCGCAAAAGAGCGCTTTGGCACCCCGACAAATTTCTTTCGCACCTTCTTTGTGGGCAACTACTGCCCCTTGGCATTCCTGGGTTTGACAGGTGCCAATATCACGCCGGACAAGATTGAACGAAACACGCGCGACGCGCTGCTGGCGATTTGCGATGAGGCGCTGCGCGAATGGATGCAAATACTGGAGCCACGCATGGTGGTCGGCGTCGGCGCATTCGCGGAAAAGCGCGCGGCGATCGCCTTGGCCGAATCCGGCGTGCGGATCGGACGCATTCTTCACCCGAGTCCGGCGAGCCCGGCCGCCAACCGCGATTGGGGCGGCAAAGTTGCGACCCAGCTTGCGGAACTGGGAATCGCAATTCCTTCATAAGAAAACGTCCGGCGCGTGCCGGACGTTTCTAATCGTTCGTTCATCTCGCAGCCATTGCAGCGTTCGCCGCTTTCTCCGACGCAACGCGGCAATCGACAACGTTGTCAGTTGTTCGAATCACGGACGGGCTGCATTGGCAGCGGCGCACTTCCTGAAGCGGGTGCCGCGGTCGGCGTCGGGCTCGAAGACCCTCTGCCGGAGGTCTGCTGCGCTTGCGGCGACGGCTTCGCGGATCGCGGAGTGATGGGCGTCATTGTCTCCATCGTCCCCATGCCGCTGCGGGATGTCGCGTGCGGCGCGGCACTGGTCCCGGTGTTGCCCGTTGAGGACGGATTCGTCGACTTCGGGGGAAGCGACATGGCCGAAACTTTGTTGCCGGATTTTGCGTTCGTTGACGCGCTCGCCGGTGACGTTGCAGTCGTTTGCGCGGACTCTTCCGCTGTCGACATCTCCGCATTGTCACTTGCGAGTTTTGCCGAGCGCTTCGAATGGTTCTTGTCGTCGCCGGACGTCGAACCTGTCGCAGCGGCGTTGTGGGAGTTTTCGACCGGTGTCATCGTCGACATCATCGAAGGGACATGCGCCGCTGTCGCGGGCGATACGGTGCTGCCGGACTTCGATCCGTTGGATGTTGTGGATGTACTGGTGCGTGCAGCAACGTGCGCGGGAACCTTGGCGCCAGTTGCGCCGGTCGAGGGGGTCATCTCCATCATGTTCGATGATCCGCTCGCGAAGCTCGTCTCGCTGTCTGCGCCGCCCGGTACGTCGTTCGTCTGCGAGGCATATTGCGGAGTCGCGGCAACGTCGGCTTGCGGGTGAAGCGGCGTTTCTGCACCAGCCGCCTGACGGGACACGACGCGCAACTGCACGCGGGCCAGTTGATGGCCCGGGTTCGCGCGCAACGCCGCTTCCAGCGATCGCGCTGCCATCGCGTAGTCGCCGATCTCGGTCTGGACGACCGCGAGATTGTACTGTGCGTCATCGGCGGGACTTGCCTGCGTAAATGCAGCGAGCGCCGCGTCATACTTTTTCTGTTTCGCCAGCACCAGCCCCAGGTTCATATGCGCGCGGGCAAACGACGATTTCATCGAAATCGCCTGGCGCAAGGCGGCCTCTGCCAAGGCGTAATTGCCTTCAAGATAGTGACTGAATCCGAGGTTGTTATACACCTGGGGATTGTCAGATTCGTGTTGAACGGCAATTTCGAACTCGCGTGTGGCTTCCGCATGAGCACCGAGCTTGTTGTAGGTGATGCCCAGCCGGTTGTGCGCCGAAGGAAACTTCGGGTTGATCTCCAGCGCTTTCTTGTATTGCCCCACCGCTTGATCGAGCTGACCTTGGCGTTCGAGCAGATGCCCATAGGCAAAATGCGTCGAAGCGTTGATGCGTACATCCTCACCGCCCACCGGCAGCGCGTTGCTCTTCGCTGTAATCGGTTTGTTGGTGACCGACTGCTCGGTCGTCTGGCAGCCGATCAGCGTCGAAAGCCCGACGGCGCCGGCGGCGATCAATTTCTTCATCTGCGAATTTCGCACGTCTCTTACCCTCGCAAAAAGTTAGTTCCCTGAGTACGATCCGCCGCCCGTGCTGCCGACGGGGTTATTGCCCCCGCTGTTGGCACCGCTGTTGCCGCCGCTGTTTCGTCTCGGCCGATAGGTCCCTTCCATCACTTTGATCAGGATGGCTTCGTCCGCGGCATGCGTGCCCGTGTCCTCATACGATTCGCGCGACACCATCGTGGTCCCGGTGTCCACGCCGATTTCCTGCAGATACTCGATGATGGACTGCGTGCGATTTTGGACGAGGATGTCATCCGCGAGCGTCGTATTGAAACGAATCGTCCCGCCGTACTCCTCGATCAACGATGCCAGTCGATTGAGGCGCTGTTTGCCGAGCGTCGTGAGAATGTCGCGATGCGGCAAAAAGTGATAATCGCTGACTTCCATCGACTCCAGCAACGCGTTATCCGCCATGTACACATATGTGCCCTGCAGATCCGGCGGGCCTTCTGCCTGCGCACCGTGCGGCGGCGCATTAAGCCGGGAATTCGCTGAACGACAGCCGAGCGCCAGCACGCCGCAAGCCGCGGTAAACAACACGATGGACTTCATAAACGGACTCCCAACGATTCGTACTTGAGGTTGATACAGAGCGGCGCACGCGCCAATTTCCGGTCCTTGTGTTCCATCGGCAGTGCCGGACCGCGCCCTGAGATTTCATGATTGTTTTCCCTCTCGGACGTTGACGCAGGAATCAATGTGATTGTGTGGGTTTCCGTGGCGCACACCTTGCGCATCCGTCCACGATCCAATCGATCTCGCTACAATCGCGGCCCATGAATCGATTTCGACGCAGTGCGTTCGTCTTTCTGCTGCTGATTGCCCTCGGCGTTCTGGGTGGCCTCGGCGGCTATGCCGCCTATTTGCGCTCAAGCATGTATCGCAGTTATTGCGCCCAGCGCCTCAGCAACAAAATTGGCCTCGAAAGCGCGATCGGTCGCGTCATTCCCCGAACGTGGTATTCGCGCGATTTCGCGGACATCCTCGCGTGGCTGCCGAACCGCCGCGCACTGGCGGCGGCCGTGTCGCACGCCCGTCTTCAGTACGACCGGTCTACGCCAAGCTCCGACGATTACTTCATTCAACTCGCCGGCGGACGCTGCGAAGTTTCAACGCGGACCTGGTTTCGCGAAGACTATCGCTTCGTCGTGGAATCCGGGCTCCGCCCCGGCTTCGACCCTGATGGCCCCACCAAAATCGTCTTCAGTGACTTTGACATCGCGTTTCAACGCGGTGACTTCAATGCATTGCTGGAAGACGCCAATGGGCTGATTCGGTTTGAAGATCAAACGATCGGAAAAACGTCGATCAGTTGCCGAAAGTTCAACGGGCACCCGCTGGCCGAGCCGGTCGTGCTGACGTCGGAGTTCTCGCCGACCCGCGATGGCATCCAGATTGATCACCTCGATCTGCGGGTGCCGGATGTTCCTCTGAACGTCGTCGGCCTCCAGTCTCTTGCCGGGATTGCCGTCTCCCAGGGCACATTCTCCGGAACCCTGAGTTATCTCGAGTCCGATGACGGCGAATGCGTCACCCTGGAAGGCGAATGCCGCGACCTCGTGCTCGCGGAGCTTACCAAGCCGTTTGTGACACCGCCGTGGCATGGCACGTGCCCGCGCATTCGCTTGGACGAATTGACGGTCAATCACCGCATCCCGGAGCGGCTGCGCTTTTCCGGGAGAATCGCGGGTATTCATGTACGTGATCTGCTGGCCCTCGCGCGAACCAATTCCGTCGCGGGCGAGCTGGTACTCGACGTGCGCGAAGCCAATCTTTCCCCACGCGGAATCGAGAAACTGATTGCCTCGGGCAAATGTGAAGCGGTCGATCTGGCGGCACTGAGCGAGTTTACGACGATGGGGTCGCTGACCGGTACAGCATTGCTTGAAATTCGCGACCTGACGATCGTGCAGAACCGTTTGGAGAATCTGGAGTTGCGCTTACGCGCCCAGCCCAATCGCGATGAACCCGGCTACATCGGGCGCGATCTCATCGCGGAAGCGGCACGGCGGATTCTGAAGATCAACCTGCCGCCGTTGCTGCCCGAGCAGATTGAGTACCTCGATTTCGGCGTTGAGTTACGCGTCAGCGATGAAGTGATGTATATTCACGGCACGCACGGCGAGTTGGACCAGACGATTTTGACGGTAAAGGGTCCCGGAGGCCTGACCGTGCCGCTGATTCGTGAGCCGAAGAGCCCGATTCAACTGACCGAATGGCTCGATCCGCTTCGGGAAAGAATGCTTCAGTTACTTCAGACAGAAATTCAGCGCCTGGAAAATCCCAAACGTCCGGCGGCGCCGGCAATGGAATAGACGAGCCATCGCGTGCGAAAGCATTCCGAACGTACCATCCTCGCGCTGATGATCCTCCTCAGCATTCTCCTGACCGGGCTGACCGTCTGGGCAGTCTCGCAACAAAGCATTGCGATGCAGCAGCGCGAATTGGATGCGCTGCAGAATGCCGCCAATAAGGCCGTGACACAGAAAGAAGCGCAGCTCGAGCGTGACTTGTCGGCCACATTTGATACCGCAGGATTTGCGGCGGCGGTCGGCCAGACAGGAATCAACTACTGGGCTGCAAGCCAGTCCCGGTGGCCGTACATTTACTATCGAAGCGGCCCGCAGGACTGGCAGCGCATTCCCCCGCCGGGCACGCAGCCGCCGCCGGTCTTCGGTTCGACCGCGAAAGAAGCGACACCGCGAACCGCAGATGCGCCGTCGCAGGAAAATCGCGGTGCCATTGAAGCGGCGCTGGCACAGCTTCCGCATGCCGTTTCCAGCGAAGAGGGGCGCCTGCTTTTCACCTATCTTCCGGCACCGCGGATCATGTTGATTCGTCGCAGCATCGGCGAAACGGCGCAGCTTGTCCTTGCGGCCAATCTTGACGATCTCCTGACACGCTATGCCGAATTCGGTGACAATGCTGCCTGGCGGATCGCGCCGCGCGAACGTCCCGCCGACGTCGAAACCCTTGCCGCGTTCGGCCCGCCGCTGGCGAACACCGAGCTGATCGCCGCACCCGGCACGCATCAGCGCCTCGCCGATTTGCGAACGGAGCGCCTCCGTTTCGTGCTCGCCACCGCGGCGGGCACGATCGCCGCCTGGGGCTTGCTGCTCTACCTCGTGTTTCGTCTCCTTCGCAGTCAGAAAGAAGTGGTGAAGCTGCAGCGGCGCATCGTTGCCGACATCAGCCACGAGCTGAAAACCCCCCTCGCGCTGATTCGGCTGCACGCCGAAACGCTCCGCGAGCAGCGGATTCGCGACGTGTCGCGGCAGATGGAGTATCTCGACACCATCACGCGCGAAAGCGAACGCCTGACCATTCTGCTCGACAGCATTCTCGATTTCAGCCGCATCGAGCGCGGGACACGCTCATACAATTTCGAGCGCTGCGATATTCGCAAGATCGCGCGACGTGCGTGGGCGCTCTACGAGCCACAGTTTGAAGTCGCCGGCTTTGACGCCGCTTATGAATGCAACGTCAGTGACCCGTTGCTCCACGGCGACGCCGACGCGCTGCAGCAAGTGATCGTCAACCTCCTTCAGAATGCGTACCGCTATTCCGGCGAAAAGAAATGGGTGCGGCTGCGCGTCCGGTCGGAAGGCTATCTGATCATCATTGAGGTGGAAGATCGCGGGATCGGCATGTCGCAGGACGTGCTGAACGACCTCGGCGCGAGCTTCGTCCGCGGGCAGGACCCGCGCGTCCGCGAAACGCGCGGCACCGGCCTGGGCCTCGCGATCGTCAATCACACGATCACCGAACACAAGGGTAAGCTTGAGGCGGAATCCAAACCCGGGCGTGGCAGCAAGTTCACCGTTTGGCTCCCTTGCGACGCGCAGACCAAAACAATGAGCAACGCGGCGGCCAAACAGCAACAGACCTGACCAGCATCGCGAACAATTCCAATCGCGAGGTTCCGACAGAACCCCTCGCGACAAGCGAGGGGCCGGGACATCCCATATTTCAAATCCGCACGCCAACAGCCCGCCGGACTGAACACCGCTGCCCAAATTCCCTATAATCCAGTAACGAAATGAACACCCGCATAAGGCGCAGGCAGATCGGCGTCGTCACCGGACGATGCCGGGAAGCGGAATAACCATGAACACCACTCAAATTGGAAATCCCAACGCCGCCCGCACCGGCATTTTGATCGTCCTGGTGACGCTGGCCGTCGGCTGCGGTCTGGGATTTTTCAGCTACTACCGCTATCGACATTCCGTGCAGACGATGGAGGATCTGTTCACTGCATTCGTCTACTTTCTGGAGGAAACGGACGGGCGCTTTCCCGCGAGTGCCAGCGATCTGTTCAACGTCGGCATCGCGCACGGATTCATAGAAAAATTGCCGGACGATGGGTTTCGCGTACACCCCCGCCGCGAAAATCAATTCCGCCCGCATGCGTACTCGGTTGAAATTCGCAATCTCGACAAGCTCGGCGTCGCATGGGGTTCAGATTTGGGCGCGATGAGCTATGAAGAACCGCTTAGCATAGTCCGCGACAAGGACGGCAACGACGCATTACTCATCGGCGATATCACGTCGATCAAAGGCCGTCGCTGGTTTACGTACGATCTGCTTCGCGTTCGCGCTGACCTGCTGGACGAGGAAATTCCCACGTTCGTGCGCACAAAAGAGCACCCGGAAGGTCGCGCGATGCCCAAAAAGGAAGATGCCTGACCTTTACATTTTTAATTCTTTACGGAGAGCCCCATAGGGGCGTAAGAAACGTAGCAGAGGACGTAAGCCCTCGGTGCGAACCCGCAACAACTCAGCCCCCGAGGGGCGACACAATTTCTAACATTAAAAGGACCGGCATGATCCGCGCCACCTTCACCCTTACGCTGTTCGCAACCGCCGCGCTCTCAGATTCTCCGCGCGACGACGAAACACGCGTCCCTGAATCCACCTTCCTGACCAACACGCGGCAGCTCATCTTCGACGGTCGCCGCGCCGGCGAAGGCTATTTCAGTGCCGACGGGTCGCTGCTCGTTTTTCAAAGCGAACGCGAAGCCGACAATCCGTTCTATCAGATTTATCTGATGGACCTGGAGACCGGCGACGTCGAACGCGTATCTCCCGGCAGCGGCAAGACGACATGCGCGTGGATTCATCCAGACAACCAGCGCGTACTGTATGCTTCGACACAAGACGACCCCGAAGCCGTTGCGAAACAAAAAAAGGAATTCGAAGATCGCAACAGCGGGCGCGAACGCCGCTATGCGTGGGATTACGACTCGACGTTCGACCTTTACGCGTGGAATCGCAAGACACACGACTACTCGCGCCTCACGGACACCACCGGCTACGACGCCGAAGGCTCCTATTCCCCCGACGGCAACCTCATTGCATTCGCTTCCAATCGCGCAGCCTATGCTGACAATCTTCCTGAAAAAGAAGCGGAACACCGCGACACTGATCCGTCGTACTTCAATGACATCTACATCATGAACGCCGACGGAAACAACGTGCGGCAACTCACCAAGACTCCCGGCTACGACGGCGGCCCGTTCTTCAGCCCAGACGGCAAACGCATCTGCTGGCGGCGCTTTTCCGAAGACGGCGCAACCGCCGAAGTGTTCACGATGAACATCGACGGCAGCGACGTGCGGCAGCTCACGCATCTCGGCGCGATGTCGTGGGCGCCGTATTACCACCCCAGCGGCGAATACCTGATTTTCACGACCAACAAGCACGGCTTCGCAAATTTCGAGCTTTATGTCGTTTCCGCCGACGGCGGTACGCCGGTGCGCATCACGACGACGGACGGCTTTGACGGCCTGCCAGTTTTCACGCCCGACGGCAAGCGACTTGCGTGGACCAGTACGCGCACGACGGACAAGAAAGCGCAGATTTTCATCGCGGATTGGAACCATCAAAATGCGCAGACTGCCCTGAAAGACGCAACGCCGAAGCAAGCCGTGTCAGACAACAACATTCGCAGCACCGTCGATCGCGTCGCACCCGCCGGCGATTTATCGCAAGCGATCGAAGTCGCCGAACTCAAAGCACATGTCGCGGCGCTCGCGAGCGAGGAATTCGAAGGCCGTCTCACCGGTACCGAAGGCGAACTCCTCGCAACCCACTACGTCGCACGCGAATTCGAGCGAATCGGCCTCGCGCCGGATGGGGACAACGGAAGCTGGTATCAGCAATTTGAATTCACGGCGGGTGTTTCGCTTGGTGAAGACAACAAGTTGAGTGCAACACTACCGAAATCCGCTGATACCGAGAGCCTTTCATTTGCTGTTGATTCGAATTGGCGGCCACTCGCATTCTCCGAAGTTGGTGCAGTTGACACCACTGAAGTGGTCTTCGTGGGTTATGGCATCGTCGCGCCGAAGGTCGATGAATTCGAAGCCCGCGATGCGTATGACGGGCTCGATGTTTCCGGGAAATGGGTGCTCGCGCTGCGCTTTTTGCCGCCGATGCTTGCTGACGACGCGCGACAACATCTGCAGCGCTACAGCAGCCTGCGCTACAAAGCGATGGTCGCGCGCGACAAAGGCGCCGCGGGCATTATCATCGTCACCGGGCCGCAGGAAAAGGTAAAAGAGCAGCTTGTGCCGCTCGCGTACGACGCGTCGATCGCGCGAACGAGCATCGCCGCGATCTCGATTGCGGACGACGTCGCCAATCATATGTTTCAGGTGTCCGGCCACTCGCTGACCGAAGCCGCCAATGCCGCTGATTCCGCCAAGTCGCCGGAAGAGCTTGCATCGCTCCTGAGAGATGTGCGCCTGTCCGCGAATATCGACATCGATACGAAAAAGTGTAACGGCCGCAACGTCCTCGCGCGCCTCCGCGCTGCAGATGCCCCCCTCGGCGCGCCGCCGCTGATCATCGGTGCCCATGTCGATCATCTCGGTCGCGGCAAAGGATCCAACTCCCTCGCGCGCGACGATGAAGCTGATGGCATTCACTACGGTGCCGACGACAACGCCTCCGGAATCGCCGCCCTCATCGAAGTCGCCGAATACCTCAAACACCGCGTCGCCGGCGGCAAACTCAAATTGAAACGCGATGTGGTCTTCGCCGCGTGGTCCGGTGAAGAACTCGGCCTCATCGGCTCAAAGTATTATGTGGATGAAATCGCCAAAACCGCACAATCCGCCGGCGATTTGCACGAGAAAGTGGCCGCCTATCTCAACATGGACATGGTCGGCCGGCTCGAAAAATCGCTGATCCTCGCCGGCGTCGGCAGCAGCCCGAGCTGGGCGCGCGAAATCGAGCAACGCAACGCGGTTATCGGTCTGCCCGTCGCAATTCAGGAGGACGGCTACATGCCGACCGATTCGACGTCGTTCTACCTGAAGAACGTGCCGATCCTCAGCGCGTTTACCGGCGCGCACAGCGAATACCACACACCGCGCGATAAACCGGAAACGCTCAACTATGAAGGTATGGAGAAAATCTCGCGATTCGTGGCCCTCGTCGCGCAAAGCCTCGCATCGTCCGAAGAAATCCCGGAATTCGTCGCACCCAAAACCTCGCAGCCGCGCGGCGAGCGCGCCAACCTTCGCGCCTACCTCGGCACCATCCCCGACTACGCACCCGCCGACAAACCCGGTCTGATGCTCTCCGGCGTCGCGACCGGCGGCCCGGCACACCAGGCCGGTGTC
>JBFWWY010000077.1:0-9613 GCA_050245935.1 Phycisphaerae bacterium
GCCGCATTGTCGAACGTGCAGCGCGCCGACTCGTTCCTCAGCGGTGCCGACGCGGCGTACGGCGAAATTTCCTCGCAGATCAATGAAATCGTCACACACGCACAGGCATCCAGCAGCTCCGCAGGCCTGAGCGCATCGGAGCTCTCCGCAAACCAGGCACAGATCGACAACGCGATTGCTGCAATCGACCGCATCGTCAACACAACATCGTTTAACGGTAAGAAGCTCATCGACGGTTCTCTGTCGGTCAGCACAACGGTGTCAGGTGCCGGCGCAGCATCGTTCAGCGACGTTGACGTCTTCAGCCGACCGACAAGCGGCGGCGACCTTGCGTTGACAGTCGCAAAGACAGCCGACGCAGCACAAGCTGAAAATCAGGTTGTCACGCTCGCCGACGATGTCACGGCAGTGGGTGCTGGCAACGGCGGTTCGTTCTCGGTGCAGGGCACGCTGGGTACCGCGATCATCGACGTCGCGGACACGGACACGGCTGTTCAGATTCGCGCCAAGATCAACGCCGTCAGCGGCGAAACGGGCGTAACGGCGGATAACGGCGGTGCAGCCGGCGGTGTGAACCTTGTGAGCTCCGATTACGGCTCAGCAGCCTTCGTTCGCTCGTCGAACGTATCGGGAACTGTTGCTGCGGAAGGCCGCACCGAAGGTACCGACGCAACGGTAACTGTGAACGGTGTTGCTGCAGCAGTGGACGGTACGCGTGCGTACTTCAATCAGAACGGTACAAGCATCGCGTTCGACGTCGCCGCCACGGGTGGCGCTGCGACAGCGACGTTTACGCTGGGTGCCAATACCGGTGCGACGTTCCAGCTCGGAACCGGTGACAATACCCGCGCAACGATTGGTCTCGAAGGCGCATTCACGCACGAACTCGGTGCTGCCGGCCTCGGCTTCTTGTCCGACCTGCGCTCCGGTGGCGCGTCTGACCTGTTGTCGGATCCCGGCAAAGCGGCTTCGATCGCCCGCGCTGCGGCTTCCAAGCTCGCTGTCGCACAAGGCCGCTTGGGTGGGTTCCAGAAATTCCAGGTCGGCTCCGCTGCAAACCAGCTTTCGGCAACGAAAGAAAGCCTGACGGCTGCGAAGAGCGTGATCGGCGACGTCGACTTTGCCCAGGCATCGTCGAATCTCAGCCAGCAGAACGTGCTTCTGCAGTCCGCGATTTCGCTCCTCGGCGTCGCGAACCAGCAGAGCTCGCAAGTACTCTCGCTTCTCCGCTAATCGCGGTTGAAGCCATCCGACTGCCGGAGGGGAAGAAAATGCTGCGGGCGTGCAAGCGTCCGCGGCATCCTGAATCACTCGTTTCATGTACATTCCCGGTCGTGCGCCAGTTGTGGCGCGCGGCCGTTTTTCATTTACATAACACGATTTGGGGAGTGCGGGCATCCTGCCCGCACGAAATCTCGCTTCGCTTCAAAAGAGAACCATCACTCTCCCAATCAACCTCCATGACAAAAACCCCCAACCGCCCCATACTATCGGACGATAGAAAAGGGCGAACGATCCACTCTCGCGGTATCGTTTCTGCTTCATTCGATCTTCCGAAAGGATTAGGCCCGAATGCCCAAACACGATCTCGTCGTCATTGGCGGCGGACCCGGCGGATACGTCGCTGCGATCCGCGCCGCACAACTCGGCCTCGATACCGCTTGCATCGAAAAGGAAAGCGCGCTCGGCGGCACCTGCCTCCGCGTCGGCTGCATCCCCAGCAAGGCGCTGCTGGAGTCCAGCGAGCGGTATCACGCGGCCAAAGCGGATTTGGAAAAGCACGGCGTCAAAACCGGCAAAATCACGCTCGATCTGCCGCAGATGCTCAAACGCAAAGACGAAACCGTCGACGGGCTGACGAACGGCATCGCGGCGCTCTTCAAGAAAAATAAGGTCACCCGCTACAGCGGGCACGGCCGCATTACCGGCCCCGGCAAAATCACGGTCGAAAGCGGCAAAAAGAGCGAGACGATCGAAGCCGAGCGGATCATCATCGCGACGGGCAGCGTTTCTTCGACGTTGCCGAACGTCGAGCCGGACGGCGATCTGATCGGCACGAGCACCGAAGCGCTGTCTTATCCGAGCGTGCCGAAGAAACTCGTCGTGATCGGCGCCGGGTACATCGGCCTCGAACTCGGTTCCGTCTGGGCGCGGCTCGGTTCAGAAGTCACCGTGTTGGAATATCTCGATCGGATTCTGCCGGGGATGGACGCGGAAGTCGCGAAAGAAGCGCTGAAGATCTTCAAGCGGCAGGGGTTGGCATTCAAGCTGGGTGCCGCCGTCACCGGCGTTTCAGTGAAGGGCAAGAAGTGCTCGGTCGAAATCAAAGGGAGCGATCCGATCGAATGTGATCGCGTGTTGCTCTCCGTCGGGCGCAAACCCAACACGGAGTCCCTTGGACTTGAAGTCGTCGGCATCTCGCTCGACGATCGCGGTCGCATTCCGGTCAATGAGCGTTTTGAAACCGCCGCGCAAAATGTGTTTGCGATCGGCGACGTGATTCGCGGGCCGATGCTCGCGCACAAAGCGGAAGAGGAAGGCGCGGCGTGCGTTGAGGGCATCGTCAATAATTACTGTCACGTGAATTACGATGCGATTCCTGGCGTTGTGTATACCGAGCCGGAGATCGCTTCTGTCGGCAAGAGCGAGGAAACGCTCAAAGAGAACAATATCGCGTATAAGAAGGGGATTTTTCACTTTCGCGGTAACGGCCGCGCCCGCGCGCTCGGCAGCACCGACGGATTCTGCAAGATTCTCGCGGACGAAACCACGGACCGCATTCTCGGCGTGCATATCATCGGTCCGCGCGCCGGCGACATGATTGCGGAGGCCGTCGCGGCAATCGAATTTGGCGCGAGCAGCGAAGACATCGCAAGAACCAGCCACGCGCACCCGACACTCGCGGAAGTGATGAAGGAAGCCGCGATGGCGGTACAGGGCAAGCCGATTCATGCGTAGTACTTTTGATATGCTTTAAGGCCCGAAGGGCCGCCAGAGTTTAGCCGCAGGCGTGAGCCTGCGGACAGAGCCCATACGCAACGAAAAGCCCCGAAGGGGCGACACATGCCGAGAACAGGCGATGGAAATCAACAGCGACAAAGCTCCCGAACCCGTTGGTGCGTATCCGCACGCGAAGCGGGTTGGCAATTTGCTTTTTCTTTCCGGCGTCGGGCCGCGCTCTCGTGGCAAGAAGGAAATCCCCGGAGTGACGCTGAACGACGACGGCACGATTGCGGCGTACGACATTGCGGCGCAGTGCGAGTCGTGTTTTGCGAATGTGCGCGCCGTGATCGAGTCCGCCGGCGCACGGTGGGAAGATATTGTCGACGTTACCTCGTTTCTGACAAATATGCGCGACGATTTTGCGACGTACAACAAGATTTACGCGAAGCATTTCGCCGGCGAAGGAAATCCGAACCCCACCCGCACAACGATTGAAATTAGCGCGCTACCGACGCCGATCGCGGTGGAGTTGAAGGTCATCGCGGTGATGCGGGACTAACGCGGCCGGCGTACAAACGCCATGAGCCAATCAGAGCCGCGCCCGTAAGGAAGCGGGAGGGCGCTCGATTCAGTGAAGCTACGCCACTCCAAGAGGATGCAGGAATTCCGATCACATCGATCGTTTTGGTGATAAGACTTTCAATTGATGTCCTTGCCGATGACAAATCTTGGCTGGAATGTTGAGTCTTCGACCGCTTCCTCACGGGCGCGGCTCTGAACAATTCGGTGCAGCGCTGAACAATGCGGTGCAGCGCTGAACAATGCGGTGCGGCGCTCAACAATTCGGCGCGGCGCTGATCATGTCGGGACGGCTCTGATCGATCACTTGGATGCCAGAATTTCATCGGTGAAGGCAAACGTGGAGAAAATTCCGCCGGTGTGGAGGAAAATCACGTCGCGGTCGCTGCCGAGCTTGCCTTTTTGAATCTGATCGCACATGCCGTGAAATGCTTTCCCCGTGTACACCGGATCGAGAATGATTGCTTCGTCGCGTGCGACGTTGCGAATCGTTTCGTGAACTTCGGGATAGGGGATCGCGTAGCCGGGGCCGACATAGCCGTCGATGAGATGCATGTCGTCGTCGCGAATCGTTACATCGAGATTGAATTCTTCGATCGTCTTTTCGCAGAGTGTGCGCGTTTCTGCGGCGATGAACGCGGCGTCGTCGCTGACGGGGATCGCGTGAATTTGCAGCCAATCGAGCTTGTGAAGCCACTTGCCCAGGAGCAAACCCGCGAGCGTGCCGCAGGAGGAAGCGGCAACAACGAGATCGGCTTCCGCGCCGCTGTGCGCTGATTGCATTCGCTGCCGCTGCTCATTCAATTCGCGGGCCGCTTCAATGTATCCCCAGCAGCCGAGTGGCTCGGATGCGCCCATCGGCACCCAGCGCGGGTTGCGGCCTTTGCTGCGCAAGTCGTCCATGACTTCCGCGACGATGGACGTGCGGTTGGTGTCGAAATCCGGTCGCGGGAATTCGCGCGTTTCCGCGCCGAAAAGCAGATTCAGGAATAGATTCCCCTGCGGCGGCACAAAGGTGCGCGGACGAATCAGCAGCATGCAGTGAAGGCCGAATCTGGCACACAGCGCCGCCGTCGCGCGGCAATGATTGGATTGCCAGGTCCCTTCCGTGACCAGTGTGTCGTGGCCTTTTTGAAGCGCATCGGCAGCAATGTACTGGAGCTTGCGAATTTTGTTGCCGGAGAATTCGAGCCCGGTGAGGTCGTCGCGTTTGATGAACAGGCGACCAATCTCACCGAGTTTGATCGCCGTCTTCGTCAAAGCGTAGAGCGGTGTCTCCTTCACAAGGTTCAGTCGGTCGGGCGTTTTCATCCATGGATTATCGCTAAACTTGCTGCGTCGACAATGTCGGCAGAAACTTTGCGCGCACCAGAGCGTTTTCAGTTCAGGCGTAGCGGCTGATGTTGAACCCACTCCGGATTTCTTCGGCCGGCACGGAGGCACGGCCGTTACGGCTGGATTTGCGATGCACTAACAATACAGAATTGCTGAATAAGAGGTGTTGCTCCACCGCTTCGGGCCGAGACGGCCCGGCTCTGATGCGTTCGCATTCTGCGCATGAAAAAAGGGTCGTCGGCTTGCGGCCGACGACCCGATGTTCAATCAAGAATTAGTGAACGCACAGGCTGAGAGCCTGTGCTCCACGACAGGCTGCTATTGGCAAGCGCCGTTGATGACGGCGTTTACGAAGCCGCCGATATCGCTGACGGTGACGAAATCGTCGCCGTTGATATCGTTGACACAGAAGTCACATGGCGCGGTACCGCCTGGGAACGCTGCGTTCCAGGCTGCCTCGCCTTGTGCGACAGCGGTCACGAAGAAGCCGATATCGCTCACCGACACGACGCCGTCACAATTGGAATCACCGCACGTGCCCTGACATCCGACTGCCGCCAGCGGCAGCATGAGAATATCGAGCTGGATCGGGCGGGTGAGGTCAATGACCGGACGCGACAAGTTCGTCGCACCGGACGTCGTGATACGCACCCAGCGACCCGGTGCCGTGTCGACGAAGAAGAACGTCAGCAATTCGGATTGTCCCGGATTGCCTTCGGCGTCGGTGGTTTCGCTGGCGCTCGGCGGGAACAGCAGGTTGCCCGCAGTCGTGCCGGAGAATGTCGGCTCCTGGAACAGCGATTCTTCGCCGATGCCGAACGACTCGAAGTCGGCGATGACGAAGTCATTTCCGCCGTCCGCACCGATGTTGATGACGTTGTCGACGAAAATGCGGTACGTGCCGCTGCTGCGATTGGCCGACGTGTCATTCACCGTCACAGCCAGATGCTCCAGCGTACCGCGACCGTTCGCGGAACCGAGCATGCCGTCACCGCTCGCGAAGGAGATGACAGGGTCCACACCCGGCGTAAACGTGAGCGTCTGCCAATCCATGGAAGGACTGACGGGGACGCCTACCGGGGCACCGCTCACGGTCGTGCTCGCGCCGAGCCATTCGATCGGTCCGGTCGTGCCGCCGACCGTACCCAACCCGCCCATATCAGCGGTTTCGCGAATGCCCAGGCAGATATAGATATCGCCGTTTCCAGCTCCCACCTCAAAGCCGGGCGAATCGGTTGCGCCGGCAACGTTCGAAGCGCGGGCGCGGATGATTTCGCGTGCATTGAGGGTGCGGTTCAGGGCGACGGTTGCGGTTCCGTCCGGATTGATGGACGAAGTCGAACCAATCACCATTTCCGCTGCGTCAACAATCTGAATCATGTCGACATCCGGCGTGATGCCCGAAACGTCAACGCTGTTGTCGATCGTCTGGATCGGCGATTCGAGCGTCGGTGCCGGCGGCGGCGACAACATCGTCTGCACGGTCTTCGGATAAGCGAAATCGCTTTCCTCGCCGCCAATGACTTGCTTCGCTGATACCGAGTCTCCGTCGTTCAACGTGACGCCCATGATCGTCGCGACACCGGCAACCGGTGCGACCGGTGCGCCGGCCGCAGCGCCGTTGATGTAGAGCTGAACCGACGTGGCGGCAGCGTCCGCATTCACCGATACCGAGGTGTTGCTGGAGAGAAGCGGTGCAACAACTTCGGGCAGCGGCAACACGCTGGACGATAGGCTGCGGAAGACCATGTGGAAGCGAACTTTGGTACCAACCGTCGCATCCCACTGGTAGGCCGTTGCGCATTCGCCGAAACCGACACGCGAAAGCTGCCCAAATGATGCACGGTCGTCTGCGGCACCCGGTGCGGTCAGGAACGACCAGACCAGGCGTTGTGACGATGTTCCACTGTAGTAGCCATCGGTTGTGCGGCCCGCATCCGTATCCACGCTGCTGCTCTGGCCGCGGGTGTTCGTAAAGCGAACCGGACCTTCTTCAAAGTCGTCGATCGTGATGAGCACATTGTCGGCATCATCAAGCACCTGAATCGTGTCCATCAGCACTTCGTACGGACCATCCGATGCGCCGGCCTGGCGTGTGAGCCAGATCGTATCCATGCCGTAGAGACCGGTCGGCGACTCGCTGACTTCGCCATTGCCACCGAGCCACGCGGTGGTGTTGTCGTTGTCGTCGTAACGGAATTCGACAGTTTGCCAGATGGCGCTGTTCGGGAAGATCGTGCGGCCTTGCGGGAAGATGAAGATGCCCGGGCCACTGACGAGGCTGCTTGCGCCCATAATTTCCCAGCCACCGGGAGCGGTGAAGCTGCAGTCATTCCCGTCTTCGTCGAGGATGAATGAGAAGCTGTACGGTGAGGCCTCCGGCAGTACCGTAACGCCTTCCGACTGGTTGCTGGTGATTCCTGTGACCATGTCGCGCTGCGCGGCGGTATAGACCTCGTCGGTCATGGCCGGCGCGACGGTAAACACGACATCGTTGTTGTTGGCGACATTCATCGTGGCAATCACGTTGCCGTCGCGATACAAAATGACTTGATCCACGGTGGGCAGCAGGTCGGTGACGGTGATCATCGTATCGCCTGCGATGATCGGCGCGACGACGCGCGGCGGAATCACGGGTTCAGGCTCCGGCGACTCGAATTGCAGCGCGTCGATCCCCACATCGATCAGGACCGCATTATCGAGCGTGTCGTTGACGAACGCGATGTGCTCCAGCGTTCCTCGCTGCGGGACGAGGTCCATCAAACCGTTGCCGGTGAAGCCAGCATAGCCGCCGCCCATGTTCCCGCCGTTGACGCGCACGTTGCCGGTCGCGAGGTCAAATTCCAGCGCGACGGGTGAAGCGGAAGGGGGAAGAAATACTTGCGGAACCGGACGCCGACCGCCGTCTGCGGTGACGACGTATCCGGAGCGCAATGCATCATCCCCGGCGGGGACGGTGTTGATGACGCCGTTGGGACCGGGCGAAATGACCGCGGTGCCGGCCGGCAATTCCAATGCGACGATGTCCGTTCCCAGTGCGTATTCCTGGATGTCATCGCCGGCGGCCGTCGTATCGACGATGCCATCCGCACCAGCGATGATTCCATTCGGTACGGTGCTGACGCCGACCCATTCGATCTCGCCGGTGGTGCCGCCGTCTGCCAACTGCGGAACCTCGACGCCGCTTTCGCGAATGCCGAGGCAAATACCCACACGGCCCTGGAAGAGCTGGCTACGGTTTGTAATGTTGAAGCGAACCTTGCCTTGCGTGTGCAGCGCAGGATTGGGCGTGACCGGACCGTTGAAGGTTGTCACACGGACCCACGAATCTGAATCGGCGGGATCCACCCAGCGGAAAAAGATTTCCATTGCACCGGCGCCTTCCGTCTGCAGGCCGGACGCGCGATAGGCTGCGTTGTTATCGAAAGTAGCAGGGGTGTTCAAAAGGATGTACGCAGCCGTGGTGCCGGAAAATTCCGGTTGCCTGAACATTTCCTGCGATGTGCCGGGATCGTCAATCGGCGGCCCATTGAAGCCGACGACTGCCGACTGGAATGTGCCCGCGGCCGCAACGGTCGCAAGCATCATGCAGCCCGCGAAGATGGCTGAAAAACGCTGAATCCTGATCATGAAGGCCTCCAGTGTGAGTTAGTCTGGCGTGGGCGGCGAATGAATCACTCGCATCGCACGCGCTTGAACCGTGAAGAAAAAACGCTCCGCAAGTTGCACGGAGCGTTCGAAAGAACTGACTGCTGATGCGCGGCGCAAACGACCGATGAGTCGATGCGAACTGTCACGGGAAGAAAACTCAACATCCCGGTACGACCCCCGTCCGCGACGCACATCGGCGAAATTATCCGCGACGTCGCAACATGGCGAGTCCGCCGAGCGCGAGCAAGCTCAGGCTGGCAGGCTCCGGCACAATTTCGACGCGGACATTGTCAACCCAGGAATTCCAGCCGGCGGCTGTCAGGTCCGAGCCGAGCACAACCGTGTCAAAGTTGAACGCATTGGGACGCGCTTCGACTTCAGCAAGAATTCCGTCAACGTAGAACGAAATGCTGGTGGAACCGATTTCGAGCGCCAGGTTATGCCAGCCTGCCGAACGCTGCGGTGCACCAGCTTCGTCGTTGAGTGAACTCCAGTTCGAGCCGAAGGTCACGCGGCCGCTGTAAAACGCTCCGTTGAACCCGTCGTCAGCAGCATTGTTGACGCCCAGGGCAAGAAGGTTCTGAAGCGCGCCCGCGCCGAAACCGTCGAATTCATAACCACGAAGTTCGACGTAGTGGCGCGCGCCGTTCCAGAAGGTCGACTCGCCACCGTCCGCGAGATACATGTCCATCGAAAAACGCAGGGGGGCGGCATCGGTGCCGTCGACCGCGCCGATGTTCATGGCGAGACGACCCTGAAAATTCACGGTCGGTGCCGTCATCATGTACGAACCCGCCGGGTTACCGAATCCCGTGTCGAGCGTGTACGTCGGATTCGACGCGCTGGCGTTCCACGCAGCATTCAAGCTTGCGTTGTCCGCGTAATCGAACGTTTCATTCAAAATCGCACCGGCGAATGCGCTGCCGGTGAGCGCGAGCGTTGCGCCCGCGGCCAGGAACTTCTTCATCTCTTCTCCTCCTCTTGAGTCATCGATAGGTGCGCCGAAATAGGGCGCTGTGAGCCTACATCCCGCGCAAATATGAGCTTCGTCAATGGAAGCGATACCTTCATGCGTCGGTAACGAGCCGTTGTTGTGGCTGATTTC
>JBFWWY010000078.1:0-9606 GCA_050245935.1 Phycisphaerae bacterium
GAGTTGAGCGACAATGTTCAAAACTGGATTTATAAGAACAACGTCGGCGGCGAATTGATCAATGTCGACAACACGATTATCGGAGCTGGGAATCTCGGCTGGAACGGTTCCCCAACACCGATCACGAATGAGTTGGGCGGAACAATCATCGCCTCGGGCAAGAATCCGTTGAGCATCCATCCCGGCTCGCAGGTGTTCACCAATCGCGGCGAATGCCGCGCCGACGGCGGCACGTTGCAGCTTCACTCCACCTTTGACAATACGAACGGCGGCCTCATCGAAGCGCGCGATGGATCGAATGTGGAGTTGATTCAGACATCAATCAGCGGCGGCACCCTGCGCGCGCTGGGCAACGCGGAATTTTTGACACTCGGCGGCACGTCGCATCTGGACGGCACAGCCGAGAACGTTGTGATGCACGGCATGCACCGAATTCAGAACGGCGCGATTCTTACCGCCAATGGCACGCTTGAGAATCATGGCACGATTCGCCTCGACTCGACTGGCGGCGCGACATATTTCCGTCCGCTCAATTCGCCGCTCATGTTGACCGGCGGCGGCACGATTGAGTTAAGCGACGGTGTACAGAATTGGATTTATAAAAACAATACCGGCGGAGAACTGATCAACGTCGACAACACGATGATCGGTGCCGGAAATATTGGTTGGAACGGTTCGCCGACTGCGATAACGAACATGCCCGGCGGAACAATCATCGCCGACGGCACGAATGCACTCATTTGCGACCCGGGTTCGCAGACCTTTACCAACATGGGTGTGATGTCCGCGACTGCCGGTAGTAATCTCACGATTCGCCGCGGCCTGCAGAACGCCGGAGGCACCGTCGACATTCCCGCCGGTGCGACAGTACGAATCGAAGGCCCCATGACCGTTACCGGCGGCGAGATAACCGGCGTCGGCACGCTTGCAACTGTCGGCGCGACAACACTGGACAGCGTCACGCTGAAGCCCGGCGAAAGCCCCGGCATCCTGAATCTCACGGGCAACATGCCGATCCAGACCGCAACAACCGTTACCGAGATCGAAATCGGCGGATTCACACCCGGCGCACAACATGACCAGATCAATGTCACCGGCAGCGCGCGCTTCGGCGGCACTCTCCGCGTGCGTTCCGTCAATGGTTACGTACCCGCCGTCGGCGATTCGTTCCGCATCTTCAATTACGCGAATCACAGCCCCTCGGCCGATCGCTATACGTCGTTTGAGTCGGTCGGCTTTCCGGGCATTCTGACGGTGCGGGTAGATTACGAGGCAGATCATGCGAACATTGTCATCGTCGCGGTCGGCGACATCAATTGCGACGGCGCCATCACCGTGAGCGATATCGCACCTCTCGTCATCGCACTCACCGATCCGGAGAACTACGAAATGCTCTTCCCCAACTGCCCGATTCTCGATGCCGACATCAACGGCGACGGCGAAATTACCGTCGCGGACATCGGGCCGTTCGTCGCGTTGCTGACAGGCGGCGGTTGATTCTCTCGGATACAAAGAACGAATAGAACAATCACGGCGGGTTGAGACCCGCCGTTTTTTGTTCAACATGGAATTCAGCCAGACACATTCACAAAGTCTTCCTCTTCGTAAAGTGGACGAATCTCAAGGTCTGAGACGCCCGGCATCGGATTCGGACATCGCCGCGCCCACTCAATTGCCTCGTCGAGCGACTTGACCTTCCAGATCCAGTAGCCGGCGACCAGCTCCTTGACCTCGGCGAACGGCCCGTCAATGACTGTACGGTCCTTGCCTGAGAATCGAACTCGCACCCCGTGCGAACTGGGCTTCAGGCCATCTCCCGCCAGCATGATCCCGGCCTTGAGCAATTCTTCATTGAACTTTCCCATTTCGCTCAATAATTTCGCGCTGGGCAGCGTTCCAGCTTCGGAACTCTCGGTCGCTTTGACAATCACCATGACACGCATTGGATGCTCCATTCGACATGTTACGACGCACATTCATTCGATGCGGCGAAAACGATTCACTGCTCCTACCATCGGAATGCAGCCGGGCCTCGGGGTGTGCGATCGCATCTGATTCACTCCCATGCATCGCACCCCTCGCCCTTCCATCAGATAGTCGAATGGCGCGGGAACAAATCGACCGTCTGGTTTCGCGATTCCAGGATTTCCGGAGAATCGATCAAATCGAAAATCGGGCGAATCTCCACCTTTCCCTTGGAAGCCGCGGGAATTCGCTCCGCAATGGCAATCGCTTCATCGAGGTTGCCGACGTCGACGAGAAAATAACCGCCGAGCTGCTCCGTTGTTTCGGCGAAAGGCCCGTCCGTTACGACGCGCTTGCGATTGCGTATTTGCACCGTCGTCGCGGTGGATACCGGATGCAGCGGCGATGCACCAAGAAACTCGCCGCGCGCTTGCAATGTCTGACAGAGAGCCGTCGACTCGGTCATACATGCCGCGCGTTCTTCCTCCGTCCAGGCTTCTTCCGCACCGTAAACCAACAATATGTATTTCATTTGAATTCCTTTCGTCTGAATGTATGACAACACGAACGGCACCGCTTTAGCCGTATGTCGGCTTTTGCGGCCAGCCCGACGGAGAGTCCTCAAAATCTTCCTGCCGTCCGAAAGGGGTGCAATCCAGCAATCGGTACGCATCGGTCAAACTCTCGCACCCGCGCGCGTAGGTGGAATACGTGTGGTACACGTCATTGTGAACGCGGAAGAATACGCTCAGGCCGTGCGATTCACCTTTGCTCACATTCGGGCCACCACGCGCCCTCATCTCCGCGGCGTCACGATAATTGTATTCCACCGGCATGACCGACTCATCCAGCGTAACGTAGAAGTCATAGTTGAAGTCGGTACCAAATGACGAATACCACGGCCATGTCCAGCCTTGTTCGTCTCGGTATTTGTTGAGCTTCGCGAGCGGCGCGCGGGAAATCAGAACAAAAGACGTATCGCGCTCTCCCAGCTTGGAGAGGTCACGCAGTGCACGAACCTGCCCCGTACACCCGGCACAACCCTTTTCCCACGACGGATCAAACATGAAGTGGTAAACGATTATCTGTCGCTGCGCGCCGAACAAGTCGCGCAATGCGCATCGACCATCAGGTCCTTCAAAAGTGTACGCTTTCTCGACGCGGACCATCGGCAGCCGCCGTCGGGCCGCATTGACTGTGTCATATTGGTGAGTCAGTTTTTTCTCTTCTTGCAGCAGCTTGACGCGCGCCATACGCCAATCTTCTCGGGAGACAATGGGTGGATGCACCGTATCGTTCATAAGAGTTCTCCGTAACAGGTGAATTTCGTCGGCGTCAGCCTGCATTCTTCTTTTGCGAATGCAGTACAAGCGCGCATCGAAAAAAGAGTTGCATAGCCAGGATTGCGAGCACGGCGGCGCAGAGCACAATGATCGCGCTGCGAAGTACACGCGCGGCGGCAAATGACAAGCCGAGCCCCGTCGCACACGCAACGTAAGCGGCGAAACAGGCCGGGCATTTCGGCAGCAGTGCCAGCACAATGCTCGGAATCGCCAGCTTGAAACCCGTGACAATTCCGCGCAGCCGTGTCCGATGAACGCCGGCTCCAGGCGGCGACGCAGTTCCCGGCGCAGGCCTCTGATCATTTTGGCAACACGCAGGCATGAGTCTTCGGCCCCCTACCAAAAAAGTCCGCGTTATTCTTCTCCGGAAGGCGTGACCATGATCATCCAATTTACGCCGAATCGATCTGCGACCATTCCAAACTTGGGCGAGAAGAATGTCTCTGCCAGCGGCATTTGCACCTGTCCACCTTCTTCCAGCGCCCGAAATAATTTTTCTGCCTGCGCCTCGTCAGTCACCGAGAGCGCCAGTGAGAACCCGGAGAACTTCGCCTGCCCCTTGCATTCTCCGTCCGAGGCCATGAGCTGCGTGTTTCCGATCCGCAACGTGGCGTGCATGATTTTTTCGCCGTTT
Source organism: Phycisphaerae bacterium (assembly GCA_050245935.1). Classification (GTDB taxonomy): domain Bacteria; phylum Planctomycetota; class Phycisphaerae; order UBA1845; family Fen-1342; genus JALHOX01. The sequence continues at coordinate 3,943 of JBFWWY010000078.1, forward strand.
TCCGGCAACGCCGACGTACATGCCTCCGTTGCTGGACTGTCCTTGAACCGCATCATCGCTTCGACTTCGGCACCCAGCGCGTCGCGATAGAAATGGATCGCTTCTTCGCAGCGGCCATCAAAAAACAGATACGGGTTGATACTCATATTCAGCTCCTTAATTCAAGAGGTTGAAGCGCACCGACGGCACCCTGGGGCTTGTCCCGCCCGGCAAAAAGCAACGTTTTGTGCGCCGAAATTACAATTATTGTTATGCGTGTCTGTCGCGTTCCGCGATCAATGCGTTAATCTCGGCGTCCGCTGGACGAATCTCAAACGGCCCGAACCGCACCCCGGGATGTTTGGACATCAGCGCGATCGCATGATTCATGTCTCGACCTTCCAGCAACAGGATCCCGCCAAGTTGCTCCTTCGTCTCGGCGTAAGGTCCGTCGGTCACATCGACTTTCCCGTTTCGAATCCGCAACGTGACGGCACTGTCGGTTCCCTGCAGCGCCTCGCCCCCGATGAAGTGTCCGCCCCGGCGTAATTCATCATCGTAGGCAAAACACTCTTCCATCATGATCTTCTGCTCTGCCGGGGGCATGGATGCCCACTTCGAGAGGTCCGCATACCCCAAACACACAAATTTCATGGCAATTCTCCGCGTTCCGGGACATTTTTCTAACCCTTCTCCCTCTGGTCGAACGGGCGCGCCACGAATCGACAAATAATTCAGGAATTTTTGGAAGAAAGTTCCTGGATCCGGCGGGTCAGGAAGCGCCGTTCCGGCTCCTGCTTCGCAAGGGACAGTGCGCGCTCGTAGGCGGAAAGCGCAGCCGAGGTGTTTCCAATGCGACGATGCAAGTCGCCGCACGCCGCGTGCGCAAGGTGATAATCCGTCAGTTCCCCGCGATTCAGCAGCGCTTCGACGATCTGCAAACCGCGGGCCGGGCCGTCGCGCATGGCGATGGCAACCGCGCGATTGAGCTCGATGATGGGCGATGCTTCCGCCTCAAACAGGACATCGTATAACGTGACGATTTGGTCCCAGTCCGTTTCCTGGGCCGTCGGCGCGCTCGCATGGACTGCCGAAATCGCCGCCTGGATCGTGTAAATCTCGTAGTCCCGCGTCGAAAGCGCTCGTTCCACCAGTCCCGCTCCCTCGGCGATCAGAGCGGCGTTCCAAAGACTGCGGTCCTGATCCTCAAGCAGAATCAGATCACCGGCAGCGGTCGTTCGCGCGGTTCGCCGGGATTCATGCAGCAGCATGAGGGCAAGCAACCCGATGGCCTCCGGGTCAGGCAGCAAGTCGATCAGAACCCGGCCGAGCCGGATCGCTTCCTCCGTCAAATCTCCGCGAATTGCCGCATCGCCGAACGACGCGGAATACCCCTCGTTAAAGACAAGATATATCACGGCCAATACGGCATCGAGCCTCGCCGGCAACTCGTGCACACCAGGAATTTCGTACGGAATGCCTGCATCGCGGATTTTCGCTTTGCCCCGGACGATGCGCTGTGCGATTGTGGGTGCCTGCGAAAGGAAAGCGCGCGCAATCTCTTCCGTCGTCAGCCCGCACACCTCACGTAGCGTCAAGGCAACCTGAACATTCGGCGCGAGCGCCGGATGGCAGCAAGTAAAAATCAGACGCAGTGGGTCGTCGCGAAAATGCGCGTCATCAAGGTCTGAGGGATCGTCCGCCTGCGTCTGCAACGTTTGCGCAAGTTCGCGCGTGGATGCGTCAAACCGCGCCCGTCGCCGCACGACATCGATCGCTTTGAACCTGCCAGCGGACACCAGCCACGCGCGCGGTTTGGCCGGAATACCCGACTTTCCCCACTGCTCGACCGCAGCGGCGAACGCTTCATGCAGCGCTTCTTCCGCAAGGTCAAAATCGCCCACGAGGCGAACCAGCGTCGCGAACACACGACGCCCTTCGCTTCGGTAAAGCTCGTCGATCTGGTCCCGTAAAATATGTTGATCGTCGGCGAACAAAAGCGAACTCGCCTTTCCTGTTTTCGTTACTGTGGAGAAAAGCCAAGCAGGTCCTGAATCATTCGCTCCAGCGATGACGACTGCAAGATTGCTTCCCCGATTAACATCGACGCCGCGCCAGCAGCCCAGACGCGCTCGACGTCCATTCGATTGCGCAGGCCGCTTTCGGCAACCAGCGGAAAGTCCCCGCCGAGCGCCGCAGCAACGTTTTCGAATATTGCCAGATCCGTCACCTGGCGCGTGAGATCTCGGTTGTTGATGCCGATCAACACGCCCCCGCGATCTTGCCGGCGCAGCCCCTCGACAATTGGCAACAGCACATCGGCCGAATGCCCTTCAATCAACACCGCTAACCCCATCGTCGCGGCCGCATGTGCAAAATCAAGAATCTGTCCCAGCGGCAGTGCCTCACCAATCAGCAGGATCGCGTCAGCCCCCAATGCCCTGCTTGCGAGAATCTGATAGTCGTCAACAATAAACTCTTTCCGCAAGACCGGCAGACCGCACGCCTTCTTCGCAATCGCGAGATTCTCCGGTGCACCCCCGAAGTACTTCGCATCGGTCAGGACACTGATCGCGGCCGCCCCTGCCCGTTCATACGAGATCGCAATTTCTGCGACGTGTAGCGGCTCGCGAATGACCCCTGCGGACGGGCTCCGCCCCTTGATTTCAGCAATCAGCGCAGGTCCCGTGTTACGCGGCGTTGCAGCGGCGGAAAAAAAATCGCGCGGCCGCGCATGGAAATCTGCCAGATCCTGCAGTGCGGATGCGGGCCGTGCTCGTTTTGACGCAGCGACCTCTTCATACTTGTCCGCCAGAATCTGACGGAGAATGTCAGCCATAGCACTTCCTCTGAAACGCCCCGCTTATGGACCGTCGCGAATCCGATTACAGTAACACGATGATTGCGATGATCCTATCCGCCCTTTACCTTCAGCACGTCATTGTGTATTTCGATACCGCCTTCCTGATCGTGGGCGGGATGCTCGGACTGATCATTGCCGTCCGGGGCACACGCTCCGGGGCGTGGAGAAATCCGCTCGACCTCCCACGCGCGCACGTTCTTCCCGCGTTGCCCGCCGACTTCATCGTTGTGCTGTTCTGTGCGATTTTGATTCTTGCGCTCGGCGGCTGGCTGATCTCCGCACTCGCGACCCGCCTTCAGGATCTTTTTCCCGATTGGCAACAGATGCTCCTCAGCGACGCACTTGTCAAGTGTGGCGGCGGCGCACTCGCAGCGATCGCACTGTACCGGCGTAGTCGCATCATACCTTCTGCTTTGAGCGCCCCCGCGCCGTTTCCCTGGAAGGTGGCACTGCTCGCTTTCTTGATCACAACGCCCCTGGTCTCACTGCAATTGTTCGCTGAAGAAAAAATTTGGGCCTGGCTCGGCGGCGCAACACTGCCCGAACATGAAATGCTGCGAACATTTCTCAGCGGCGAAGCCGGCGAGCTTGGCAAAATTCAGTTGATCGTCAGCGCGACGGTGGTTTCCCCGATTGCCGAGGAGCTGTTTTTTCGCGGCGTGTTGCTCGGTGCCCTGCAGCATTTGTCCCGACGACATTGGATTGCGATCGCGATTCAGGGAATGTTGTTCGGGATGATGCACGCGGCACAGCCACAAGCCGTTCTTCCGCTGGCGACATTCGGCATGATTCTCGGATACGTCGCCGTACGAACCGGCTCAATCCCCGCCTGCATTCTGATTCACATGCTTTTTAATGCACGCACGATGGCAATCGCCTTTCTTGCCCCGGACATGGTCTGACGCAGGCATGACTGTTCGAACACGCTCAGTTCGCGTCAATGGTGGCCCTCTGGCGATCGTGCTTGGACAACGCACACGCGCGAACACTCATTTACTGGCCATGTCACCGAGTTCCTGAATCGCAAGCATCACGCGCGCCGCCGCCGCTTCTTGCACATCGCGATCCCTCCCGCGATCGTATAAGTCCGACAACGCGACCGGCGGGCCGAACCGCACCCGCGCCCGATGCCGTACCAGAAAAAACGCCGCCAGCATGCTCTTCGTGTACTTCGTGCCGGCAATATGCACCGGAATCACCGGGCATTGGGCGCGCAGCGCGATCATACCGATGCCCGCGCGCGGTTCTACGCCGTCCTCTTCCGGCTTTTGCAGCCGGCCCTGCGGAAAAATCCCGATGCAATCCCCGGCGTCGAGCTTCTCAAATACGCGCTTCAGCGCTGAACTTTCCGGATTCTCTCGATCCACCGGAATGCAGTCGATCCCGCGCATGATCGCGCCTGCGATCGGCACGTTCATGTATTTCCGTTCGACCAGAAACGCCGGCGTCCGGTTCGGCGACGCTGCGATGATCAGCAACGGGTCAATTCCCGATGCATGATTCGCCGCCACGATCACCGGTCCCTGCGGTGGAATTGTGCATGGGCCGATGCGCTCCATGCGCCACCAGAACCGCGCAATGAACACGCCGACGCGCCGCACGAACTCGACGAACGGTCCGTAGGTCTCGTTACGTCGATAAATCCGCCAGGCAATCACACCGGCGACGAACAATCCCAATCCGGTAACGACCAAAATCCCGGGAATATAGCGATCCAGATTCGGAATATTGGGCAGCCCGAGCGCGCCGCTCGCCGCCACCATCGCCCCCATCGTGAACATGTCCGACACGCCGAAGACGCGACCGCGTTTCGCGTTCGGCACGAATCGCTGAATCGACGCCATGATCGTGATCAGCAATCCGCTGCCGTGAAACCCGATCATGAACAGGCAGATTCCCGCCGGGATCGCGCCAACTTTGAAGAGCACCGTCAGTGCCAGCGCGAACACCCAGAACGCGCCACCAAAAACCGTCGCGAGTACGGCGAGCGGAATCGAGACCGCCGACCCGAAAAGCGTCATCAGTGCCGCGCCAATCGCCAGCCCGATGCCGACGAGCCCGCGATAAATGCCCGCATCCTGAATGTCACCGCCGAAGACATCGCGCACCAGCGCGGGAATCATCGACGTCACGCTCCCGGCCGCCGCCCAGAAGACGGTACCCAGCAGGATCAGTTGCAGCACGCGCCGATGTGTCCGTACGTACCGAAAACCGTCGCGCAGCGGCAACAGCACCCCCACGGGCCGATGTTCCGGAACAGTCCGCGCCCGCGACATCGCGATCGCGGCGACGAGGACAGCGCTCACAAAAAACGTCAGCGAATCGAGCGAGTAATTCCAGTTGGTTCCGAGGTGTTTGACGATCATCCCCGCGAGCACGGCCGACAGAATGGTACCGATCGTGCCCAGCGCGCTGATCATCGCGTTCGCGCGCACGAGTTGATCCGTCCGAATCAGCGTCGGCAACAGCGCCTGCCGCGCCGGCGAGAAAAACGCCGCAAAAAAACCTGCCGCCGCCAGCGGTATCACCGCGGTCGCGTCGCCGAACCCCGCGTCGTGCATCGCCGGAACAAGCCAGACAAGCGAAAGCATGAGGACGGCGCGGAAAAGATCCGACGCAAACATGGTCCACTTGCGCGTGAAGCGGTCCGCCCACCAGCCGGCAAAGGGCCCGATCACTACAAAAGGCAGAAAAAAACCGAACTGCATGAGCGCCTGAACCCGCGTGGTATCGCCGCGCCCCATCCCGCCGCATTCCCGCAAGAGCGCCAGCTCGCTCAGATGATCGCCGATCGCGCTGATTCCATACGCCAGCCAGAGCAG
>JBFWWY010000079.1:0-9543 GCA_050245935.1 Phycisphaerae bacterium
ACACCTACGGCCGTTGGCTGGCGCGAAAGATTTTTCGGCTCGATCCCGCCGCCGTATGCCCGAGCGTGGAACTGAACGACGGACATGACTATGTGCCCACCCACCGCGAAATTGTTTTCGGACATCATTTCACAAGCATTGCGGGGACCGGGCCGATTGTGGGACCGGCGATTGCGGTTTTCTGGGGTTGGCTGCCGGCTTTGCTATGGGTGGTCTTCGGCAGCATTTTCATCGGGGCGGTGCACGACCTGGGTTCGCTCGTCGTCAGCGTGCGCAGTCGCGGCCAATCCATCGGCGAAGTCGCGGCGCGCATGATCAACAAACGGGCGCGCGTACTTTTTCTGACGATTCTGTTTCTCGCGCTGACGGTCGTGATCGGCATTTTCGGGCTTGTCATCGCGAAAATTTTTGCGGCGTACCCGATCTCCGTGTTTCCGATCTGGCTGGAGATTCCACTCGCGATTCTCGTCGGCTGGCTCGTCTACAAGCGAAATTGGAATGCGCTCGCACTGTCGATCGTGTCGCTGGTAATCATGTACGCGTCAGTCGCGGTCGGTGCGTATTGGCTCCCGATGGATGTAACCGAGATATTCAGCGGTAAGATCGCGGCCCACGGCGGCGCGGCGAAGGACATGGGCTTGTCTCCTTACGCAAACGCGGTTGTATTCTGGACGATTCTGTTGCTGGTGTACTGCTTTTTTGCATCGGTGCTGCCGGTCTGGACGCTGCTGCAGCCGCGCGATTTTCTTAATAGTCATCAACTGATTGTCGCACTCGCGCTGCTGATGCTGGGATTTGTCGCGAGCGCTTTTTTCGGCGACAAGCTGACATTTATCGCACCGGCCGTCCACATGCCCGCGAAGGAATTCGGTGCGCCGCCGCTGTGGCCGTTTTTGTTCATCACGATCGCGTGCGGCGCGATCAGCGGCTTTCATTGTCTCGTCGCCAGCGGCACCACGAGCAAGCAGATTCGCAGCGAGAACGACGCGCAAGCTGTTGGCTACGGGGCGATGCTGCTCGAAGGCGGGCTTGCGGTGATTGTAATACTTGCGTGCACCGCGGGGCTGGGAAAAGGCGTGTACAATTATGAGCCGCCTACGCCGGGAGAGATGGGGCGTTTTGTGACCGCAACGAGCGAAGCGGGTGCGGCGCTCGTCGGCGTCGATGCGTGGAACAAACATTATGGCAGCGCGACGTGGTCCGGCATGCGGATGGAGCAGCAGATTGGCGCGTTCATTGAAGGCGGCGCGAATATCCTCCGCGCGGTCGGCATTCCGATCACGCTCGCGATCGGCGTGATGGCGGTGCTAGTCGCGTCTTTCGCAGCGACTACGCTCGACACCGCTACGCGCTTACAGCGATACGTGATTACCGAACTCGGGGCCGCGTTGCGCATTCCGCTTGTCGGCAATCGCTATATCGCGACAACGATCGCGGTCGTCAGTGCGGGCGCGATTGCGTTGATTGCCGGCCCGCTCGGTCCCGGCTCCGGTGGATTGCTGCTGTGGCCGATTTTTGGCGCGACCAATCAGCTTCTGGCGGGCCTTGCGTTCGTGGTGATCGCGTTTTATCTGATGCGGCTCAACCGGCCGATCTGGTTTTTGATTCCGCCGTTGGTGCTCATGATTGTGCTGCCGACGTGGGCGATGATTTATCAGATGAATCAATGGATCGACGCGAAGAATTGGCCGCCGTTGGTTTTGGGCGGGGTCCTGCAGGGTTTGCAGATCTGGATGCTGGTGGAAGCGGCGCTGCTCTGGCGACGCGTGCGCGGCATCGCGCCGGCGGCATTGCCGGCGTTGCGGCCCGCATAGCATGCGACGCATCCGTCACCCCCAGCCGCAACGAGTGATGCGTCGCGGACGCATCCTACAAAAGGGCAAGACCCGGATCGTTGCCGATCCGGGCCTTGCGTGTCCGATGGTGGCTCGCCGGTACCATCGGATGTGTTTTCCTTCATTATATACATCTGAATGGCGAAATCGGTGCGAGGAAATTTTTGAAAAGTGGGAGAATCCAGCCAGAACTTTTCAACCGGTTTTCAACAGTTCCTCTTCAACATTCGCCATTCCGACGTTTCACGACCCGGTGAGCGCCGCCACGAAGTGGCCGATATCGCCGACGGTCACGACGCCGTCCTCGTTCATATCGGCGGCGAAGCGCGGGCAATCCGGGAATGTCGCAGCGAATTCGTCGGGGTTTGTAAGTGCCATGACGTAGGGTCCGATGTCGGCAACCGACACGGCACCGTCGCAGTTCATGTCGCCCCACGGTCCGGCACCTTGCACTTCAACCATGTCGATGCCGCTGCCGATAACGCCTTGGAGGTAATGTGCCGCGGGGAGGTCCCATACCTGGGTAAACGGTAAATCGGGTAAGCCGAGATCGGCCAGCAACTCCGCCTCCGCTTCCGGCGGCATCGGCATCGCACCGGGGAAGTGAACGAAGGTACCGGGGGGCTGAAATGCGGGACCGCCGGTTTCGACTGACGCGCCATCCGCGAAGCCGGCTCCGTTGCGGGTCGTGCCCGCGGGGAGTCGCGAACTGCCGGTGCCGATGATGCTGCCGTTCCGCTTGATCGTCACGTTCACCTGCCAGCGCGTGTTGCCGGCGGCGTCCTGCACTTCCACAAAGCTGAACTCCTTGCTCACGCCATTGGCATCGGTGCTGTTTTTGAAGGTCGCGGTTGAGCCATTCGGCAATGTGAAGACGCCATCGGAAGGAACCTGAATGGCATCGATGCGAATCACGAGAACGGGGCCGCGACCGGCGAGGTTGACTGCCGCGACGTTGCCGACTTTCTGATTCTGCTGGAGCGGAATCTGCTGATTGAGATTGCGTTCGTCCAGCACGACGACGCGGGAATCCTGGGCGAGCGCCGGCGCGGCTACCAGCGACATTGCCGTCGTTGCGAAGGCGGAAACAAAGAAGCGTCGCAGCGATTTTCTGGTCAAGCGAAATTGCATGGTCGTTCTCCTGTGTAATTTTTCCGTTCATTCTCACAAGTCGCGCTCGCCGCAATGATTGCAGCGAACATGGTTCACAGGGGAGACGCACGGAATGTCGCGCCGGCTAACTTATTCTGATTGACCGATATGTCTGCAAAGTCGATTCGGGGCAATTCGCTGTCCGTCGCTGCGGGTGTTTTCTGCCTGAAGCTTGGCATTTTTCGGCTGGCACCGAGGCATCCCGACGCATTGCCGTGACGCTGTATATCGCGCTAGCTTTCTTCAATCACCAAACCGTCGAACGCGAGCTGCATACCCGCGGGCAACTCGCGATTCGTGGCTTCGTGACCGAGTTCGTGGGCGATATGGGTGAAGAATGTGCGATCCGCATCAATTTTCTCGGCCATTGCGATCGCCTGCTCAAGGTTGAAATGCGTCGGATGTGGTCGACGCCGAAGTGCATCGAGCACGAGGACATCGAGCCCGTGCAAATGTCGCAGCGATTCCTCCGGAATCTCGCTGCAGTCCGGCAGATAAGCAATTCGTCCGATCCGGAAGCCGAGCACCGGCAGTTTTCCATGCAGATAGCGGATGGGGGTAATGGTTCGTCCGCAGAACTCGAACGGGCCGGAAATTTCATGGGCATGCAGCGTGGGGATTGCGCTGGGGTAATCGCGATTCTCGGCGAATGCGTACGTAAACATACGTGTAAGATGCGCGATCGTCTCGCGCGAGGCGTAGACCGGCAGCGGGCCGCCGAGCAGCCAGTTGAATCGACGAAGGTCATCGAGACCGGTCACATGGTCCGCGTGATGGTGCGTGTAACAAACGGCGTGCACGTCGCGAATGTTGCACGCCAGGCATTGCAACCGAAGTTCGGGGGCGGTGTCGATGAGAACATTTTTGTCGTCGACGTGAAAAATGACGCTGCAGCGGGTGCGCTGATCACGAGGGTCGTCGGACATGCAAACGTCGCAATCGCACCCGATCATCGGAATACCGTGCGACGTGCCGGAGCCGAGAATGGTCAAAGCGATCGACACGTGATGCACGTTTCCAGATGCAGGTTATTCAACACAGCGCGGAGCAATCCACGCGTCTACACATTCTTCAGTTCTCACTCAATTGATAATACGCCGCGACTGAGCAGTGCACACCACCCACGCGACATTGGCTTTCGCCGCAGAGAATGGGAATGATTTCGACGTCATCTCCCATTTCACGTTTCAGAATCGAGCGCACCTGTTCGTCCAGCGGCGCGAACAAGCCGCCGTAGGCGGGCATGAGATAGCGGTTTCGGGATTGAATGCCGTTCAGATAATTGATGCTGCGCTCGGCCATCGCAAAGCTCGGAATCGGAACGACTTTCCAGCCGCGCTGGTCCAAAATGCGGTGGAGTGCCGCCCGATCGCGCTCCAGCCGATGAAACGAGCGGATGTAGGCCGCGTTTACGCGATCCGGAAACGGCAGATTCGGGCTCATCTGTAAATTCATCTTGTAGTCGAGCGCCAGGAGGAAGCGCTGAAAGTTGCCGATGGGATTGTCAACCGCGCTGACCGCAAAATGCTCCGCGAGCGACATCGCAAACTGTCCGGTGCCGGATGCCTGTTTTTGCACCGCAGGAACAATGAGATCGAAATACCCCTGCAGGTTGTGAAGTTGAATTGCTTCGGCGGCCTGCTGTGCGACGTCTTCCGAGATCACCCCGGCGTTCACCAGCGGCCCGATGCCGAGAAAGAGAATCGCCGCTGCGGCCGCATGCACATCGTTGACATAGGCTACGAGTTCGTCTCCTTGTCGACGAAACGTCACATCGAGGTCAAGGTGAAAGGAGACGGCGGGGACCGTGACGACTTCGTCGACGCCGAATTCAATTTGGAAGGCCGTGCGGACCTGATCCTCGCGCAGGCCGAGCGCGATATTTCGATAGATTTCCGCTTCGCCGATGAGTAATACGCGGCGATTGGTGACGGGGTCGTCGACAGCGAGCAGATTGCCGCCCTGAAACAAAAGCGGCGAACTGATCAGCGTGTGGCCGTTCTCGCGCAATTGAAACCATATCGCGGTGTCACCCGGGACATACACGGAGCGGGTTTCGGAATGGCTTGCGTAGCGCGGCACAATCGTCGCGATGCGCGATTCGGGCGCTGTGCCGATCCGGCCTGCTTTGGCGTTGTCCTGCGCCCACTGGGAGATTCGGGCCGATTCAGGAATCACAAGCATCTGCTTCGGATCTCGCGCGGGCCAGGTGGCAACAGTCTTTTTGAAGTCTTCGAGAAATCGGTCTTCGATGCTGATGGTAAGAGGCGTGTCGGGCAGTGCGGTGGAGATTTGGCGTGCGATGTCGGTACCGCCACCGGCACCCGGTCCTCGCCAGTAGTCGCCACGCGTGAGCTGCAAACGCAACATCGCGAGGTCGTGCTGGCCGGATTCGGCGAAGACCCGGAAGGTCGGCTCGGAGGGCGTGAAGACAAATTCCCATTTTTGAATCGCTTCGGACGCGGCTTGCGCATCCGTCTTTGCTGCAATCTGAAGAAGCCGCTTGAGATTTTCCACGGCGCGCGATCGCCACGACGTTCCGACGCGACGCGCATTCTCATCGCTGTTCATGTCGGCGTTCTGAAAATATGCGAGGAGGTCCACAGGAATGCCCACATCACGCAAGCGCATCCATGCAGGGTCCGCGTCCGCTGCGAAACTCTCTGCTCCCAGCATTTGCAATGCTTGAAGTGTTGTGCGCAAAAGCCCGTCTGTTGCAAGATGCTTCGCGACATATTCGGCAGCGCGGCGCATCGCTTCGCTTTCAGATTCGCCTGGGAGTTCAAATGGCCACGTGTCATCCGGATCGGCGAACTCCACGCGAAAGCCGCGATTGGGCGGTGGTGATTCCGGCAGGGACGCGAGACGGGAAACGCTGGGCGGTGCGATACGGTTTGCAGCGATGGACAATTCGGAGGAGGAGGAGCTCAGCACTTGTGCGGAAAGGGCAACGACAGCGAAGTACCCCACGACCGCGAGGCGGCACAGGGATTGCGGAAAACGGGTATTCACTTCGCCTCTCCTCGTTTCCTGGCAACGCAAATCAAGAGTGTTGAGATTCCAAGAAGTCCGGCGCCGAGACCGGCATACAGATACGCGGCATAGCGCGTTCCGGAGAGTGCGCTATTTTGAGCGATTGACGTATCGGTGCTCCCATCAGAACTCTTCTGCTCCCTTTCGGGACTCTGGGGGGAAATAACTCGATTGTCGGCTGCTCGCACCATGACGCCGCGCTGATCCTGATAGCTTCTGCGGATTTCGCGATCCGCCGCGCGCGCCAGAAAGACTTCGGGCAAGGCCGTGTCAGCAACGGTGCCGGGCCCCCATGATTGTTCCAGGATATTCGTTCGCACTTCGTCTTCCACGGATTGTTCAAGCGGCTGGGTGGGGCGTGGCGCGGGAGCTTGCAGCGCAGCTCCAATCAGGAAGAAGATCATGACATTGTGCATCCTGCCAATTGTAGGCGAAACTGGCTGCCGGGCGATGATTACGCGGATCGATCTGCGATGTTCGTAAAGTGCTTTGCAGGCAAGAAGCGATTTGAGTGCTGCATTGAGATGTCGGGGAAACCGCGGCACATCGGTGTGCAATTCGTGGATCGCACTGCGTGGTTTCAGCAAATCACAGTGGAGAGGGCAAGAAAAAACCGCCCGGCAATCAGGCGGTTCAGAGTCACATGGTTGCGTCGCCTCCCGGATGCGCGGAGGCCGTGCGCGGCGTCATCCTCCAATTGTCGCCGAGCCGTTGAAGGACCGCAGTTCAAGCGGCTTGTTGATACTCAGCGGAAACAGCTCATTTGGAGAACTGGAGCTGAGGCCGGTCATGATCATGATAAAACCAAAATCGGGGGAAAATTGGACTCCTTCCGCGACGGTGTTGTACGGCGCTACAAACGCGCCGATTTCGATACACGAAGGAAGATTGCAGGTTCGCCAATCGACCCAGACCAGCGCCGCCGGGCCGGGCGTGAAGCAGGTCTGGCTCTGACGATACGCATCGACGACCCCGGCGTTGCATGGGGCGAACTCGACCGTGTCGTTATTGTCACAGGCGTTGATCGTGCTGCACATCAGTTTGCAGGGGGTGACGCCGAAGCAGGACGAACTCATGTCGCTATCGCAGTGCCGCGCGTTCCAGAGGTGTCCGAGTTCGTGGCCCGCGATTTGAGCGTGCGTGACCAGCGAACTGTTGAATTCAGTGAAACAGAACGCCTGAGTACGATCACACACAGAACCGATTTCGTTCGCACGCCCGGCCAGGGAGCATCCACTTGAGGGCGAACACGTATCCTTCCCCGTGAACAGCATCACCACGTCGTAAGGAAGGTCCGACTGGTTCGTCGTCCACTCGGTCACCTGTTCCGCGTTGATTGTCGCGCCGTCGGTCGAGCTGTACGGGTCCAAACTGGTCGTGTGGATGATCGCGGTGGTCAGCACATGGGTCAGATTCGCATCGCTTTCATACGCCGAATTGATGTTGTTCACGACGACCGCCATCTGGTACAGCGTGTTGAGGGTCGACGCGCCAAGCGTGAGGTAGTATTCGAAATCCGCCTCTACCGCCAACTCCACCGCCGAGGCGGTGACGCCCAGCTCCTCGCCGCCGGGGCCGCGCAGTTGCACGTCCATCGGCGTGATGCGCTCGGGGCGGGGGTCGACCGCGAGCGCCGGTGCGGGTCTTCCGCCAATGGGTTCGTCGCAAGAGATCGGCTCCACGACACGGTCGATGGAATCGATCAATGCGTGATCGTTCGTCCCATCAATCGGCGTCAGTTCCAACGTGGAACGGTCGGGGATCCGAATGGTGGCGCTGAAACGATCGTTTACGAAGCCGCCGGTTACCCAACTGCCCGGATAGGCCGGGATCGTGCCGCGATAGGTGTTTGCGACCGGCGGCGCGATTGTTTCGAAATTGCCGGTTGCGTCGTAGACCTTGATGACCGCGCCGGGTGCCCAGACCGAAACGCGTTCGAGTTCGATTTTCTCCAAGGCACCGTCGATCGGAACGTCAATCGCGAACCGTCCGCGCAGGTCTGCGGGGGCGTTGAGCGCGACCCGTTCGAAGTACGTTACACGGGCATTGAGTTTCTCCAATGATTCGGCCAGCACGGGGTTTGCGGCCATGACACCGAGCGTTGCAATCAACGCGATGCAGCAAGTTGAGCACGTAAACAGGGCATTCGTTTTCATGATGACACGCTCCCTTACTGCAATGAGACGAGAATAAGCACCAGGCCGCGACCACTGTCCAGGCTGGTCATCGCTTTGCCGATGATCGCACCCGCTGCGCGATTGTGATCATCCACCTTCATCGCATGGCCGGGCGTATCCGACGTCGTCAGCAGATCACCTGGTTGCACCGCGCCGAGCGCTCCATCGACGTAGCACCAGACGCGGCCTGTCAGCGCGACCGGGTGCTTTCCGTCGGCCGCCGTTCCGGGCTGCTGGAGCATCATGCCGGGCTTCACGCCGCCGGCACCGCTGATCACGCCGGCAACGGCGCGGTCGTAGGCGCCGTTCGCCAGGCGGAGGGCACCGGGATTGGCAGGGTCGATGGCAACGACCATTCCGGGTTCGATTTCACGAACCGCAATCGTATCGGCCCCATAGACGTCAAACGGCTCGGCAATGTCGGCACCGCCGTTGATCTGAATCACATCGGTGATGATTCGGCCCTCGCCGCTGAAATCGGCATCGAGTTCTATGCGCGTATTTCCGGCCGCGTCGCGCAAGCGGATTTCTGCACCGGTCGATGCCGTTTCGGCTGCCTTGATTTCGACGGTTTCGATGCCGCCGAGTGTGCTGAGTCCGATCCGGCCACCATCCTGCTCCGAGAAGATCCGGCCCATTTTCCATTCGGTGCCGCGGGCGCCGTTGTAAAACTCGATATCCGGCGAATCGACGGCGGCATTGATCTTGAAACGCGTCGGCTGGCCGCCGGTTGCGTCCCGCGTCGTCAATTCCATTCCGTTGCCGCCGAGTTGGCCTTGCGTGATTCCGACTGGCGTGGCGCCGTTGTAGGAAATCGCCAGTGCCGTCGTCGGCGAACCGATTCCGATACCGACTTCGCCGGTCGGAAGCACCGTGAGATCACCGACGTCCACTTTGCCGGCCGTGTCGATGGAAAGGCGATCGATGTTGCCGGCGGTGATGTCGCGCAGCACGAACTTTTCTCCGCTCGTCATACGAATCGAGTAGGAATAATCCGTGTTTTGGAAGACAACGCCGGTGGCCCCACTCGATGTTGCGTCGAGCAATAGTTCGGGCGTCCCGGCTGTGAGGTGCAATTCCGAGAGCGGTGTCGTCGTCCCGATTCCGACCGCGCCGCTGGGGTCAACGAAGACTGCATTGGTCGGATTGCCGTCCGCAGCATCAAGCGAACTGACGCGAATCCCGGAAAGTCCGGCGCCGTCGCCGGAGAAACTCGTTGCGGTCACGCTTCCGTTTACTGAGAGCTTGGACGATGGATTGGCATTACCGATACCGACGTTTCCGGTCGCACCGTCAATGATCATTGTTTGTGTTTCAGCGCCCTGGGCACCCGTGTAAAACTCGAT
>JBFWWY010000080.1:0-9527 GCA_050245935.1 Phycisphaerae bacterium
GACTCAGAACATTTGCTGCGTGCCACATTGGAAACACAGCGACGCGTTCTCGGCAATTTGCATCCCACAACGCTCTATACCCTCACCCAGATCGGTCGCGTACTTGTCGATCAGGGTCGATCGTCGGAGGCACAACCGTTCTTTACCGAAGCCTTGGAGGGTTGGCGGCTTGTGAATGGAGACGATTGCGCCGAGGCGTTTGACGCAGCCAGCGCGCTCGCGGACATTCAAAGCCTCCTGGGAAATCTGAACGAATCCGAACGGCTCTACACCGGTCTGATTGAACGGATGAGACGGGTGCTGGGCAATGAACACTGGGCCACGATAGCCGCGATCGGCGCCTTAGGGCGAACATACTATCGCGCAGCCAAATATGCCGAAGCGGAAGTGTGCTTTCGTGAGATCATTGCGCTGCGGAGTAAAGTCCAGGGTGCTTCGCACCAGGACACCTTGACCGCTATCGATTCACTCGTCGCCGTACTCGCCCAAACGGGCCGGGCATCTGAGGCAGACGTGCTGCGGCGCAACAACCTCGAGCAGATGCGAAAAACACTTGGCTCGGATCATCCGCGCGTGCTGGAAATGTGCAGCAATTATTGTGTGCAAGCGACCACTGCCGGCGGTGCCGCGGAGGTGGAAGCGCTCGCGCGTGACACGCTCAAGCGTCGCTTGCTTGTGCTTGGAGCCAATCATCCCCAAACATTGGTCTCTTACAACGTTATGGGTTACGTGTTGCGGGCCCAGCGTAAGCACGCCGAGGCAGAGTCTTACCTGCGGGAAGCGCTGACGATCAGTCGCACCGTGCTGGGGGAAGATCATCCGGATCGGCTGCTTTACCTGGTGAATATGGGAGCCCTTTCGACAAGCCTCGGGCATCTTGAAGAAGCGGAGGTTTGCTTTCGCGAGATGTTGACGCGCGCGGATCAGACGTTGGGGCCGGCGCACCCGACCACTTTGGAGGCTGTCAAACGGTTGGGCGAACTGCTGATTCGGCAGAACCGTTACGCCGAGGTGGTGGAAGTTTTGGCGGGCGCGGAAGGTGGCGCGCGCGAAGCGTACGGCGAAACGCGGTGCGCAGAGTTGTCGAGCTTTCTCACACGGCTGGCACGCAGTCGAACCCGGGAGTTGACCTTCGAAGCGGCCGAAGTGAATTTGCTGGAAGCACAGTCACTCGCGCAGGCTACCGGGGCCGTTTCCCCCCGCGAAAATACAGACGCGATCGAAGGTCTGATCGAGCTTTATGACATGTGGCATGCAGCCGATCCCGATGCAGGACATGCCGAAATGGCCGAGCGCTGGCGAACGGCACTTGCGACAGGCGCTTCAGGGATTGGCGTCGGCCCGTAGCGAGAATCACTCGTACTCTTTCTGTCGTAACCTGTTTCCCTTCCACTGTTTATATCCCACCTGCTTTCCCTTGCAAAAAATCTTTGTCGTGAGCCGATTTTGTTCGGGCGCACAGAACCCATGAATGCGCTTCCCTCTGTGAGGCGACTTGTCCATTTCTTTCCCCCCACTTGGAGGTAAAACCTTGAACGCCAAATCGTTACGACCACTGACCGCTGTTCTGGGGCCATGTTTGGCCCTGCTGCTGGGTGGTTGCCCACAGTCCCTGATTGAGGACGCGATCAGCAAAGATGAATCCAGTGAATTAGCGACCGCCCGTCGAATCACGGTTACACCCGCCACCGGACCGGCTTCCGGCGGCACGTTCGTGACGATTCACGGCGGCCCTTTTGATGACAATGTCAGTGTTCGAATCGGCGGGAAATCGGCAGTTAACCCGATTGTTGTGAGCGATTCGACGATCACGGCTTTTACACCTGTTCACAATCCCGGCGACACCAATATTGAAGTGACTGCGGATGGAACGATGACCGGGATCGGAGACTTTTTCTATAACCAACTCAACCCGTCGATTGACATTATTTCGCTCAGTCCACCAGACGGACCCGTTGCCGGTGGAACCGAAGTGACGATCACCGGGCAGAACCTGACGCCGGGAACGGTGGTGACGTTTGGTTCGCGGGCCTCATCAAGCGTTCACGTACTAAACAACGAACTTCTGGTCGCAGTTGCGCCGCCCGGCATAGTCGGCGCGGTTGACGTGGGCGTGCGCGCGAACAACAGAACCGATATTCTCCCGAAAAGTTATTCGTATCGTCTGCCTGCGCCAGAAATCAGTTCTCTCGAACCTTCCGAAGGTCCGCTAGCAGGGGGTACCCGAATTGCGATTCGTGGCATGAATTTACCGTCGGAAGCGCAAGTGTATTTTGGCGATACCGCTGCCCAAGCGGTGGTGTATATCAGCAGCCGCATGATCACCGCTGTTTCGCCGGCAGCGCAGTCGGCCGGCCCGATTGTGGTCTCGCTCGCCTATGAGGGTGATTCGTACGGCGCTGGCGAATTCAGCTTTCTGCCCAATGAAGATCCGATCTTCGACGACGGCACCGATACCGACGGCGACGGTCTGACCGATGTGCAGGAAACCACCGGCTGGGATGTGTGGACCGAAGAATTTGGTCTGCAGCTCGGCGTCGACACGTTCGGAAATGTCACGCGATACTCCGTCACCGCCGACGTCAACAATGCGGATACCGACGCCGACGGGCTCGATGATTTTGTTGAGTTCATCATCAAGACCCATCCGCGCAAGCATGACACCGACGATGACGGTTTGTGGGACAACGAAGAGTGGAACCAGTGGTGGACCAGCCCGACGGGGGTGGACACCGACGCCGATGCCCGCGGTGATCGCGAATTGCAGAACGCGCCGAATCAGGCGTTGTTCGACGGGGCCGAGCTTTTCAACCTGGATGTGCTCTTCCTGCCGCCGGGGCATGTGGATCGCGTGGTGCGCGCTCGTGCGACTTCCCCCACCCTGTCCGATACCGATGGCGACAGCGTCAGCGACTACGACGAATTCGACAGCACCGTCCGCAACGCAGTCGTAGCGGATTTGCCCCGCCTGGAATACGAACTGGTCGGCGACGTCGATGTGCGGCTGAACGTGGAGTACGCCGAATCCAACGGCCAGACAAAGGAATACGGCACAACACTGGGCGAATCGCAGTCGAACACCGTCGCCAGCAGTTTCAGCCACACAGTCGGCTGGAGTCTGGAAGTTATGAATAACGTGTCGCTCACGCTGGGCATTATTCCGTCGATTGATACGGAAGTGACTGCGGGCGTGCACGGCGAATATACCTGGACCAGTTCCAATGAGTCGACGCAGGAGATGACCAAGGAATATTCGCGCGTTCAGAGCGACTCGCGCGAATTTACCCAAACGGCCGCAGATGGCGCGATCCGCACCGCTATATTGCTCAAAAACGAAGGCAACATCACGTTCGCACTCGACGGCCTGAGTGTGCTGGTTTCGCAACGCCAAAAGCTGAAGCCGGCTGGCGATACGGGAATCCCGACGCCGCTGACCACGATCACCACGATGCAGCCGAGCTTTGACTCGATTGCCCTCGCGCCGGGCGAGACCGCCGGGCCGTTTGAGCTTTCAGCCGACGGCGTGAATGGCGACGCGATCAAAGCGCTGATGTCGCGACCGGACTCGCTGATTCTCGGAACCGCGGCCATGAACTTCCGCGACCAGAACGGAATCGACTACGACTTCGTCCAGCAATACACCGCGGCTCAAACCGCGACGATTGTGATGGATTTCGCCGACGGCGAAATTCACACCTATAACGTGGCGACCAATGTCAATCGTGACGGCAACGCGAACTACCTCGGCATTCGCCTGCAGCGCGTGATGGAGGAAGTGCTGGGCCTGCCGTACGGCGATGCGGAGAACGGGTATACCACCCACTTGAACGGCCTGACCAACCTTCAGGTGCTCGATGCGATTCAGGGCCGGCTCACCGAGGATCACGAGCCGGCCGGTTTCGACTACTGGACGGTGCGCTCCAGCAATCCGGATCATGCCAACTACGATTTCAACGACGTCACGTTGAAAGCCGGCGATCGCATCTACATGTATTACCAACAGGACACCGATGCGGATGGCCTGAGCGACACGATCGAGAAAGCCGTCGGTACGGATCAGAGTCCGCTCGATCCCAGTGACTACGATGGTGATTTGGTTTCGGATCAGATGGAAGTCGTGTTCGGGTGGATCTGCTTTGAAGATCCGAATAATCCCGACGCCCCGCATCCCGATGGTTTCGCGAAGCGCCGCGTCTTCTCTGACCCGCGCGAAAAAGACGCGGACGGAGATGGCCTGGATGATTGGCAGGAATCGCAGGTGCGGAGCGATCCGAATGATCCGGACACCGATGGCGACGGCTTGCTCGACGGCGAAGACCCGTTCCCGATTCGCAAGGCGGTCATCCGTTATGTCGACGCCCACGCGCCGGGCCCGATTCATGACGGGACCTGTTGGGAGTTCGCCTATACCGATTTGTCCAGCGCCTTCTTTGAAGCGACCGCTGGCCAGAACACACCCACGCCGGACGACGACGTCTCGCAGATCTGGGTTGCAGAAGGCGAATATTTGCCGCCGGGGATCAGCGTACCGTTCACCCTGCTGAATCAACTCGGTGTGTATGGCGGCTTCAGCGGCGCGGACGGTGATTATCTCGGCGAGACGAAGCGCGGACAGCGCGTCGCCGATGGACGTATCAATGGTTGCATTCTCACAGGCGACTTCGCGGGCAATGACATCGGGCCGGCGTCGGCGCTGGACGGCACTCCAGCTATTTCCCCGCTTACCCGCTTGGACAATGCCTGGGGCCTCATGCGCGTGCCGTCGACGGCGGATGCTTCCGCGCGGCTGGATGGCTTTACCCTCACCTCGTCAGGCTGGATCAGCGCAGTACTGGTGGATGGATCGCCGACGATTGAGAACTGCCTGTTTGTGCGCAACGGCGTCGCCATCGGCGGCGGAATGCGCATCAACGGAGGACAGCCGGTGATTCGCAATTGTATTTTTGCCGAAAATGCGGCAACGCGAGGTGGCGGGGTTTACATCCAGGGTGCTGCACGGCCCCGCTTCGAAGGTTGCTCCTTTGAGCAGAACAAGGCGCAGCGGACGATCGAGAATGACGACACGATGGATGTCAACGGCGGCGGGCTCTACCTCGCCGGTGCGAACGGCGCCCGCGTTGAGCTGATCGAATGCTCGTTCGTGGGCAACGAGGCCTTCAACTGGGGCGGCGGCTTGTTCGCCGACGCACCAGCCAACAGCCCGGCCTATGTCCGCGTGGAGTCGTGTCGCTTCAATAACAACATCATCACCCGCGGCAGTGCGGGTGGCGACTATCGCGGTGCCGGCGGCGGCATGTTCCTGCGGGCCGATGCGGCCGTGTTCAACAGCGTATTCTGGGCCAACAATGCCGAGAACCACGGCGGCGGCATCATGACGTTCCGCAAGCTCGCGGTGAATAACTGCACCATCTCAGGCAATCGCGCCTGGGGCACCAGCGACGGCGGCGGCCTGACGGCGGGTGAGTTCTTTGGATTTACCGCCGAGGTGACGGTCGAGAATTCGATCCTCTGGGGGAACTGGCGCGATCGCGATGAATTGCCCGACAATCCGGAATATCTGGAACGGCACCAGTTGCAGCGTCGCGACGGCGCGACGATGACGGTTCGCAACTCGTGCTTCAATCGTCCGGAAGAGTTTCGCGGCGGCAATAACTTCGGCACCGATCCTGATCTGATCGACATGGAAAACGGTGATCTGCGACTCGGCCCGGACTCGCCGTGCATCGACCGCGGTAACGCGTTTGTCGACGTCGAGCCGCTGCGCGCGGGCTTACAGAAGCTGCCGGAGTTTGATTTCTACGGCAACCTGCGTATCAGCGACGGCAACGGGGATGGATTCGAAACGGTCGACATCGGCGCATTCGAATACGGCCAGCAATAAGGTCAGGTTCCTTCTGACCGCATAGAATCCCGGCGGCATCGCAATCCAGGCGACGTCGCCGGTTTTCCATTGCGCGAATCCCGCAAACTCACTTGAACTTTTTCTGGCTGCGCCGAACCGAAAATTGCACTGCGGACGTTACGTTAACGAACGCGTATGGAGGAAGGCAATAAATCGGGAAGCCAGGACGCCAATTGAACGTCCTCACGAAGTTCGATGCTGCTGACGTGCTGAATTGCGGATTTTGCTTTCGCATGAAAACACTTCGAGCAACTCCGCGCAGGGGGCCTGGTCCGGCGTAGGCGAATACGCCAAGCGCGCGCGAGTAACCACCCGCTCCTTCAAAGCCACTGTTCGTACTGCGCGATCCCCCAAGACAATTGAGCATACTTCGTTGTGCACCGCCAGCGGCCGTCGCTGGTCGATCTCCGTCAGCGACTTGTGATCCGGCAGCGCGCCTCAACCCGACAATCGGATCGGGAACGCGGAACTGGAACAATCGGGCATCAGTTTGCGGTTGGCGCGCAGAGGAGGTCGGCGAGCCCCGCAATCCCGCGCTGTTCGCGGATGCGGGCCGCTTCGGCCGCGCGGTCTTGCGACTCGTAGAACGCGATCAGGGCATCCGTCGCGCGAAGCGTGTTGCGGTGCTCCGGGCCGAGGGCGGCGAGCAGTTGGCAGAGACCCTCCCGGAGCAGCGGCTCGGCTCGCTCGGGGCGCCCCAACGCGGCGTGGCACCGCCCCGCGAGGACCGCGGTGAACGCGCGACTCATGTGCCCCGCCGGCAGGACGCGCGCCTTGCGCTCCAGCGTGTCGTCGAGCAGCGTCAGCGCCTCGGCGTAACGCCCCAATTCGAGTCGCACGTCGGCGAGCTGCCCCATCGTCTGCAACGTGTCCGTGTGGTCCGGGCCTTGGTGCACCGTGCGGAGACGGAGCGACTCCTCGTACACCGGTTCGGCCCGGGCATAGTCGCCGCGTTTGCGCAGCAGGTCGGCGTACGCGTCGATGAGGTGCAGGTGCATCGGGTGCCCCGGGTCGAGCCGCTCCCGCGCAATCTTGAGTGCGGAGTCGATGACCGCTTCGGCTTCGTCGAACTGGTGGAGCTCGGTCCGCGCGCGCGCCAGCATAATTACGCTCGATATTGTCTTCGGATCGGTATCCCCCAGAACGGCTGCTCGTCCCTCGTACGCCTCGCGGTAAAGGCGTTCGGCCTGTTCCATCTCGTCCAGCGAGTAGTAGAGGCCGGCGAGGTTGAAGATGGAGGTCAGTGTGCTCGGGTCGCGGTCACCCAGCTCTCGACGCTTCACCTCGAGCGTGTCAGCGAGGATCGGGGCCGCTTCCGCGTAGCGCCCGAGCTCAAGATAAGCCGCCGCGAGGTTTGTCTGGATCGAGAACAGATCCCGCTCAAACTCGGGCCGTCCGTCGATTAACTGAATGTTGCGCGTGAGCAGTTCGATCGCCTCATCAAAGCGCGCCTGCACCATTAGATTCACAGCCAGCGACGTCCGCGCCGTAATGACGCGCCGGTCGTCCGTGCCCGCGTCCCGGGTGTAGATCTCGAGCTCGCGCCGCCGGTGCGGCTCCGCCTGTTTGGCATACCCGATCCGCTCGTAGGTCAGCGCGAGGGTCGCGCGGATCGCGGCCTCGACCATCGGCTGGTTTGCGAAGCGCTCGCCGACCGCTCCCGACGCGTTGTCGAGCACCTCGCGCATCGTGATTTCGCGATCAGCGGTCCGCGTCGGGTCCACTGCCGCGAGCAAGTCGTCGCGCAGAAAGTTGTTGACCGCCTGCGCGATGGCCTCGTTTCGCTCCGCTTCCACGCGCTGCGCCCGCTCCGCCTCCCGCGCCGCAACCGCCTGCACGCCGAACCAGATGCTGACCACCGTACCGGCAAGGATACCCACTGCCGCGATGCCGCCCGCGATCACGCTGACTCTGTTGCGACGCACGAACTTGGAGACCCGGTACGCCCGGCTTTCCGGCCCCGCTTCCACAGGTTCGTTCGCGAGGTGGCGACGCAGGTCATCCGCGAGCGCCGCGGCGGAGTCGTAGCGACGCACGGGGTCCCGCGCAATTGCCTTCATGGTGATCCAGTCGAGCTCGCCCCGCAGATGTGAAGCCTCAAGCGGCGGCAGCGCGGAGTCTCCGGCGCGTATCGCCCGACTGAGCCTGGTACTGGGCGAGGCAGGATCAGCCGACTCGATCGCCGAACGGATGCGCCCTGGGTCGCGCGTCCCGGATATCGCATCGTCGAAGGGGGTTCGTCCGCAGAGCAGCTCGTAGAGCACGACGCCGATCGCGTAGACATCGCTCCGCGTATCGACAACCGCCGATCCCTGGGCCTGTTCGGGGCTCATGTACAGCGGCGTACCGATCATCGCGCCCGGATTGGTCAGCGCGGTGAGTCCTCCGGCGGTGTCGTCGTCCTCCAGCGCCTTCGCGACGCCGTAATCGATGACCTTGCAGATCGGTGAACCATCGGACGTCGCGACGAGGATGTTCGCGGGCTTGAGGTCGCGGTGGATAATTCCCTTGGTGTGGGCGTGTTGGGCCGCGGCGCAGACCTGCATGATTAGTTCAAGTCGGGCGCGCAGGCCCAAGCCTTCGCGCTCGGCAAACGCGGTGATGGGAAGCCCCTCGACGAACTCCATCGCAAAGTAGGGTCGTCCCGCGTCTGGCTGCCCGTCGGGGACCAGCCCTGCGTCGAGCACCCGTGCGATGTTCGGGTGCTCGAGTTGGGCCAGCGTTCGACGCTCCATCGCAAAGCGACGTAGCACGGCCGCCGAGTCCATGCCGGGCTTTACCACCTTCAGCGCAACGCGACGATCAATTGGCTCGCTCTGGCGCGCCTCGTAAACAATCCCAAACCCGCCCTCGCCCACCTGGCGCGTAATCTTGTACGGACCGATCGTGACCGGCATCGCACCGACGCGCTGTGCGACGGCACGCAGACGATCGTCGCCAGGCGGCGGCTCCAGAAAGTCCGCGGATTCCTCGTCGAGGGCCAGCAGCTCCTCGACCTCCCGCCGCAGGTCCGGATCATTCGCGCATAACCGGTCCAAGGCGGCCGAGCGCTCGGAGGCGGGGAGATCAACGACTTCTTCCACGATGCGGAGGGCGCTCGGCACAGCCTCAATCCTCCGACGATGTGTGATCGGCGGCATCTCCAGACGTGGATGTTCCGCCTCCGAGTTCGCGCTTGAGCCACGCCCGCGCCGCGCGCCAACGCCGGGCTGCAGTATTCCTTCCGATCGAGAGCTGATCGGCGGCCTGATCAATGCTCATTCCGCCGAAATACCGCAGCTCCACCAGCCGGGCCGATTCCGCGTCATGTGCTGCGAGTTTCGTCAGCGCCTCGTCGATCGCGAGAATGTCAATGTGTGTGAACGCCGAATCGTCGGGTGTGTCGGCGATTCCGCTGTGCAGAGTCAGGTTGCCCGCGCCACCGCCGCGCCTGAGCGTGTTTCGGCCGCGCGCGTGGTCCACGAGCACGCGTCGGATGGATGCCGCTGCGATCGATAGAAAATGTTCCTGATCCGCCCAGGCGCCCCCGTCGAGTTCGGCAAGCCGGAGGTACGCCTCGTGCACCACCGCGGTGGCTTCGAGCGTGTGGCCTGCGCGCTCATGTCGCATCTGGCTCCGCGCGATT
>JBFWWY010000081.1:0-9485 GCA_050245935.1 Phycisphaerae bacterium
TGAGGCAAGCCGAGCTCATCCAGCGCCGCGTTGCGCTCCCAGTGCGCGATCTCGCGAATAAGCGGCGGTACCACGAATACGGCCTCCGGCTTGCGACCGAATTTCTGGACCGCATGTTCCTGTAGGGATCTGCTCGTCACAATATGTCCCTGGTCCCAGCCCGCGGTCCAGCGCTCCAGCCGGTTATGCCACGGACGTTCGACCTCGATCGTTGCCGTTGACGTCAGAACCGGGAGCTTCAGCCGTCTCCCCACCCAACGTGCCGCAAGATTGGCATGAAAAAGTGACGCATGCACAACATCGGGCCGAAACGCGCGCAATGATTTTCCGAGACGTCGCAATGCGCCCACGTCGCGCGCCCGCTGGGCACCGCAGGCGAACACCTCGATCCCTTCCCGCCGGACCGCATCGCTGATCGGTCCGGGTTCACTCAGGCACCCATACGAGACCGTGACGCCGCGATCGCGCAGGGCGCGCGCCAGCCGCGCCAGCCGCAGCGGGGTGCCGCCCAGTTGATGGTCGGTGACAAGGAGCGCCAGCCGCAATCGTTACTCCATTGCTTGATACGCCTGCAAGACCGATGCCGTTCGACGATCCGCGTCTCCACGGCGCGCCAGAATTCGCACCTCGTCAATCCGGCGAAGCTCGTAGTAAATGTCGCGCCACCAGAATTTCCGGCTCACGCCGGAAACGAGCATCAGATAGATGTTCAACAGCGCGTTGATGGGTGCCAGGAAGACGTCCGCCGCCAGATCGCGCCAGCCGACGTAGGCTGAGGAAAGGACGCGCCGCAGGGCCGCGAACCGCATTGCGGCTTTCAGCGCAGAAAGCCCCAGCAACGCCAGCACGATCAGAAGCGAAGAACGCGCGCGTTCCGTCTCTTGCGTTGACCACGCAGCGAGAGCCAGCGCGAATCCGCCCCAGAAGACAGCGGCGTACAGCAGGTTGAACAATGCTGCGATCCACCAGGCAAAGGGCAGACAAACCCGGACAATAATGGACTGCCGCCGTGCAAAGACGAGGAAGGGGCGCAGGCGCGCGTCGTCGTCATTGGGCACGATCGCGTTGGGCGCGAAATGTATTCGCAGCCGCGCCTCGCGCACCGCACGGGTTATCTCGAAGTCCTCAGAGAGAACCTGTTTCCAGCGCCGCGCGATCTGCAGGTGTTCAAACGTGGTTCGGCGGATCGCGGTCGAACCACCCCAGCAAAAGTTGAAGGGATGGTTCCCGAGAAAGGTCAACGCCATGGCATTCCAGGCACAGCGAAGCCAGGAAGTAAATGTGCGATGCGCGGTGTACCAGCGAAACCCGGTCACGGCACCGCATTTTTCCGATGCTAGCGGGGCTACCATTGTTCGAATCCAGTCGCTGCGTGGAATGCTGTCGGAATCGAGGAACGCAAACACTTCACTGTCAGGGCTGGAAACGCGAATCGCGGCCAACAAGTTCACAATCTTCTGGGAGCAACCCTGCGCGAGCGATGCAAAGACCAGCCGGCCGTGCGAGCCGGGTGCCTCTTCCAGCATTCTCTCAATCAGGGGGACCGCAGGATCGGATGCCGCTTCGACCGTGCAGATCACCTCATATTCGGGATAATCCTGCCGCAGAATCGCGTGAAGAGTTGCCTGCAGACCAGCATCGACCCCTTTGCACGGCAAAAAGACCGTGGTTTTGGGGACAAACGTCGAGCGGACCCGACGGGTTTCGCGAAGGGTGTACGCGAGAAACCAGGCGCCCAGCAGGACCGACCCCACCATGAGCGCGATCACGGCGGGTCCCAGGTAGCTGAGGATGAGGTATGCCGATTCCACGCCCGAAAATGATCCTCGAATATCGCTGGAGTTGCCAGTGAATGGAACGCTGCGCCCTCTGATTACCCGCACTTTCCGATAACGAGCGGGATATTGCAATCGTCAGATACATTTTTGTTCGTTTTTGCGCGTTATCGAGGTAGAATGCGACGAGTTCACCGGGAAAGAAAGTTCACCCCCCACCCAGAAACGGGGTCCAAACCAAGATGTGCGACAGTCTCAGGAGACTGCACAGCGTTATCGTCGCAGCCGTCGTTGCCGGAATGGCAACCTCCGTTGTGGTCGCAGAACGTGAAGTGCCGATCGTCGATGAACCCGTTTCGCAGGAATTCGTAACAACGTCCGCAGAGGCGAGCGACGAGATCGACTCGGCGCAATCGGCGGTCGTTGCCGCACCCGGAGTGCCAACGGAATCGGGTCTGGTGGTGGAACAGTATGCCCTCGCGATGCTGGGAATTTATGACTCGTGGAACATCGAACAAGGTTCGCCTGAGGTCGTTGTCGCGATCATTGACAGCGGCGTAGACGGTGAACATCGCGATCTTGCAACACGGATGTGGGTCAACAATCGCGAGATCCTGAATGGCATTGACGACGACGGCAACGGCTTCGTCGATGACATTCACGGTTGGGATTTCGTGGACGACGACAATGTGCCGCAGGACGACGCCGGCCACGGGACGCACGTTGCCGGCGTGGTCGCGGCACGCGGACGATATGATCGCGGGATCGCCGGCATCGCAGATGTTTCGATCATGCCGCTCCGTGTCCTGAACGGCGAACGCGAAGGCGTCGACACCGATGTCATCCGCGCCATCAACTACGCTGTCGCAAACGGTGCCGACATCATCAACGTCAGTCTCGGCGGCACCGAACCGAACGCCGCACTTGCGGCAGCCTGTACGTACGCCGAAACGTCCGGCGTCGTCATTGTCGCTGCAGTTGGAAATCAGGCGACCAATCAGACGCTCTATCCGGCGGGGTATCGGACCGTGATCGGCGTCGGGGCAGTGGATCGAGAGGACCAGGCTCCTCAATTCAGCAATTGGGGATTGGGCGTGGATGTCGTTGCACCCGGGGTCGGCATTCTCAGCACCGTTCCGAACAATCGTTACGGGTATCGTTCCGGAACTTCGATGGCAACCGCATATGTCGCCGGTATTGCAGCATTGATTCGGTCCGCGTACCCCAACATGACGCCGGCGCAGATCCGCGCCGCCCTGATCCAGACAACTGTCGATGTCAGCACGCAAGGCTGGGATTCAAAGACCGGCTATGGGCGTGTCGACGCACTGAAAGCCCTCACCGACGCACCGTTTGTGGATTTCTCCGCCGAATTGCTGCCTCAGGCGGACAGCAATCGCGTGAATGTGCAGCCGACGAACGCCCAACAGGTCGCCGAAGTTCCGGTCCCTTGTGGCTTTGGTGTTCTGCCAGGGCTCGCACTCAGTGCGGTGGGCATGATGATGGTCGGACGTCGCGGATAACGATATGCGATTGCGATGAAACGCAGATTCACATGTCCGGACGCGTACGGACGTCGCGCCGCATCCTCACCGATTAAACACTAGAGCATTGTAAATCCAACTGTAGCGGCCGTGCCTCCGTGCCGGCCGTAGAATTCCAGTATGTGTTCTACATCAGGTCGCTACGGTTGAACTGAAACCGCTCTAACTGCCGGATGCAGGGATGCGCACGGCGGCAGGCTTGCCGAATTCCTGAACCCAATACATGCCGTAATCGCCTCCCGCGCGAATCCCGACACCGAGCTCTTCAAAATCCGGATTGAGAATGTTCGCGCGATGGCCGGGGCTGTTCATCCAACCGTCCATGGCTTCCTGCGCCGTCTCCTGGCCGCCGGCGAGATTCTCCCCGATGGTCAGATAGTTGTAACCGAATTGCTCCGCTCGATCGCGCAGCGTCGATCCCGTCGCCGGATTGTCGTGCGCAAAAAAATCGTAGTGAATCATCTCGCACGCGTATTGTTCGGCCTGGGCTTCGAGCGTTGCATTACGCCGAACCGGGTTCAGGCCCGCCGCACTGCGCTCCCAATTGACACGCTGCAGAATCTGGTCTCGTAAGAGATCCGCGTTCGCGACCGATCGACACGTCGGGAAATCCGACGCGAGGATATTCGCAATCCCCACGGCCCCGTCATTTGACACACCGCCGACAACGGTACGATCCTCTGAAGTAGTCGGGGTCGTACCACCCGCCGTCGTCGAGATGCCACCGCTGGTGAGAAATGGATCAGGCGGGACCAGACCGAAGGGGGTCACCGGGCTGGAACTCGGCTGCGGGCATCCGCCAAGGACGAGCACGAGTGCCACGGCGCTGATGACGGCGACCCACGCATTGGCTGCGGGGGCACCGCCGCGTTCGATGTTTGTTCTCATAACAACCAAATCCTACACGAAGCGTCCAGCCCGGACCAAACATTTCCCTGATTGCCGGCCGTTGGCACTGTTGCACTGCAATAGGAGAATTGTTCCAATTGGCGTGTCCCGATCCCAGAAATCCTGCTGCGGGTCAAACTGGCGGCTCATTCGCCGTCGCCAAGCCACTCCACCCACATTCTGCTGCTGGGAAAGTCGACAGTACAGGTTCTTAATTCCCGAAACACCGGCATTCCGATCAAGACGTCCGCCTGGACGCCGATAATCGGCCCAAGCGTCGTATCCAAAATGTCCAAGCCGATTCCGCTGATGCTGGGATAGGTTTTTCCGGGCAGCTTGAGTTCGATGCCGGGGCCAAGCGCGATCTTCGGAAGTTCTCCGTTTCCAACCCCGATTGCGCCGACGTCCACTTCCATGATCTCGGAATTGGGAAACGCCTTCTTCAGAAAGGTCGGCGCAACCGCGACCGCGTCGGCACCGGAGTCAAACAAGCCGACCGCACGCCGGCCATTCACATCAATCAGTCCGAGAATTTTTGCGTCCGCCACAATTCGGATCGGGACTTCGTGTCCGGGCGCGCCCCCACTCGCAGGCTGCTGAACGACCAATTGTCCGTTCTCAAAATCCATCGTCATCCGCGCATCGGAAAACATCCCGGTCCCCAGAATTCCATCTGCGGAGTACATCAATGATTTGCCGATATCGAAAACACGCGTCATCGCGCGATGGACCCGAATCTCCCCGATCGCTAAATCATCCACGATCGCCTGGTGGGTCTCGGCGACGCCCGAAACTCCACGAACGCTCGCGGGTGCGTAGAGCTTGAGTCCGGTCTCTTTTGCAACTTCCGTGTCAATCGAAAGAAGAACGCTGCCGCCGGTATCGACAACCATTCGATACGGGCCTTTGCCGTTGATCATGACTTCGCACATCGGCAGGTTCAGCGTCGAAACGGGCATTCGCGCCTGTCCGAAGGTGCGAACTTGATTCATAGGCGCCGTGCCGACCTCGTCGAGAAACTCCGCCATGCCTTCCAAATTTTCCTGCAGGTACATTTCGGGGTAGCCGTGCTTCGGATCAACCTTTTCCAGCGCTTCGCGAATCATCATCGCGAGCCCATCGAATCGGCTGGCAAAGAATGACGCGTTGACCAGAAGACCGTAATCCGCGCCCGTCAATCCTTTCAAACCGGCAAGCCGATCCGCGCGGCGAATCGCGTGTTCATGCTTGCCGTGGGACATCGCGATCAGCACCTGCATCGACACCGCAACGGGATCGGTCGTATCCGGGGGAATTTTCTCGGCAACTTCTTCCGCTTTTTCAATCTCACCGGCGCGCCACAGCGCCCGCGCGATCCGGCCGTAAAGATTTGCGTTGCGCGGCATACGTTCATACGCCTGCTGTGCAAAGGCCGCCGCGCGTTGCCATTGATCCACTCGATAGGCGGCGTCCAGCGCGCGCTCGAAGTTCTTGGCTGATGGATATTTCTCCAGTGCTGCGGCCGTTCGCTCGTAGGCGACATCCAGCTCGGATTTTTTCGGCGCATCCAGCGTCAGCAGCGAAATCAGCAGGTAAATAATCAGGGAACTCTGCATTGTGTTCTCTCAGAGAGGAGATTCTGTCTTTAGTAAATGGTTTCCACAGATTGTTTACCTGCCGGAAGAGCGGCGACCGCCATCGCGCGGACCCTTGCTCTTGGACTTTCGCAAGCCGCGCGACTCCGCTTCCTGCGCGGACGAATAAACCCGCAGATTGCTGGTTCCGATCTCCGGAATCCATTTTGAATCAGGCAGGTGATAAATGTTGCTGTTGATGGTTCCGTAGACCAATCCCCCGCTCGGCTTGCCGACGTTTTCCAGAAGAAACGATACAGTCTCGGGGATTGCACGCGTCACGCCTGCGAACATGTTTGTCCCGTGGCCCTCACCGCGATAGATCTTCGCCGTGGCTCCATCGCAAAGCTTCCCGAGCTGTTCCGCGGCTTCCCGTTCGCCTTCTACAGCGACGAGCAGGATCTTTCGACCCTGAATCTGACGGATATCTTCCTCCGTATTCAAGCCGAGGTAATTCGTACCCGGCGTCAGACAAGCGACTACGTCCACACTTTTATCCTTCGCGGCGTACTGTATTGCGACGCTGCAGCCGACACTGGCACCGAGCAGCGCAAACCGCGACCGATCCACCCGCGGTTGCTGGACCACCCAATCGTATGTCGCGCGCACATCATCCTGCATTTCGCGAAAGATTTCCGGGTCCCTCTCTTCGACTCGGCGCGTCGTGCCGGTCGTGCCGCTTTCACCATGACCACGCAGATCCAATGCCAGTACGGCAAAGCCCGAGTTTCGCAGTGGCTCGATCATCGGCTGCCACGCAGATCGATCGGACTGGTACATATGGAGGAGGATTACAAACGGCGCGGAATCGACTTTCCTTTCCGCTGGGTAGAAATCCGCAAAGATCACAAGGCCATCCGCAGTCCGCAGTTGTACGCTTTTCTGGATATCGGTCTTTTTGACTTTCTCCTCCGCGTGCAGCACCGAAACGAATGGAACTCCCGCAAGGATGATCAAAAATGCTGGAATAATGCCGGTTCTTCGCGATTTAGACATATGAATCCTCCGCGTTCGCAAATGGGGAATTCTTCCGCGTTTGCAGCGTAAACCGACATGGGTATCCTAGTAAGGCCTCTGGACGAAGGACCGACGTCCTTTTTGTCAAATTTTGCATAACTCTTATCGCGCGGGAATGAAACCGAAACCCGGCTGGTTTTGAATATTGGCCGGATCGCTGGTTTCGAGTCGCGCGTGCGAATGCCCCGCGTGGATGAAAAGGCCTTTGAATCGCTAGCACTGCCGCACCTTGACGCGGTCTACCGATTCGCCCGTCGTTTATCGGGGGATGAGAACGAAGCACATGATCTGGTGCAGGAGACCTATCTAAAGGCCTATAAAGCCTTTGAGAAGTTTGAGTTGCGCGAATTCGGCGTGAAGCCGTGGCTGCTCAAGATCCTGCATAACGCGTTTTTGAACCGTCAGGCCAAGATCAAGCGCTCGCCTTTCGCGGCGGATCAGCAAGCGCTGGACGAGATGCATGCGGATGAATCGCGGACCTATTCCGACGAGATTTCGCAGCTCTCGCTGGACGATCTGGACGAGGAAGTCAAGACCGCATTGGAGCGATTAACGCCCGAATTTCGCGCGATTATCCTCCTTTGGGGTACAATGGAATTCAGTTATCAGGAAATCGCGGACATTTTGGGAATTCCGATCGGAACTGTCATGAGCCGATTGCATCGTGCTCGCAGTCAATTACTTCATGCGTTGCGAGATTATGCCCGTGAGCAACGCTTAGGCCCGCAAGAGGAGCAGAAAGAGTGACAAAATCACGTCGAACGCTGCTTCTCGGTGCCTACGCCGACGGCGAGCTTCCGCAATCAGAGTCTGCGCGCGTCGAGACGATGCTTCGCGAGCACGGCGACGCGGCAGCCATCGTCGCGCAGACGCAATCATTGCGCGGAATCGTGAGGAATTCGCTCGTTGAAGTCGACGTTCCTGCCTCCTTGCGCAGTTCGATTCTGGAAGCGGTTCGCGCCGATCGACGCGGAAGTCGCGCTCGGACCATCAAGCTGTTCATCGCGTCAGGGTTCGCCGCGGCTGCCCTGGTGGTGTTGTCGATCACCGTAGTCGGTTCTCGCGTTTCGGGTAGCGCGCCGCGCGTCGAACGCCCCGCCATGTTGACACGCACCTATCAAGCGTCGCGCATCGCCGACATTTACCTTGAATGCGCAAATACTGAAAAGCATGATGAACTCGGCGTTGCCGGTCGTTCGCTGGCTTCCGCAAACCGCATGTTGCGGTCGAAGGAATTACTGCCGGTCGCAGGCCCCGAATTGCCTGATTTATCCGAGCGTGGCATGAGCTTGGTCAGTGCGTGCAACTGTGCCACCGAGAACGAAGTGACGATGTTGCAGGCGACATACCAAGCTGCTGAGCCCGGGGACAAAACGCTCAGCGTGTTCGTTTCGGACAATCCGGTTCGACTTGTATGTGGCGGAACCGAAGTAGCCACCTTGCAGGAGTCGGGACGCGCCTATCAGATGGTCAAGCTTCGCGATGGGTTGGTAGTAGTGAAGTGGGATGTTCGTCAAAGCAGCGTCGCGCTTTGCAGCCGAATGAATACCGACGAAATTCTTAAGCTTGCGAACGCGATGGATGTCAGCAATTCAGCAGGTTCGCTCGCAATCATTTTGCTTCCGTGAAATGTAATACGACAACGTGACGAATCCTTCTGTCGTCGCGGCGAACTTGCCAGCCAAACCAACCCTTCAGTCGTTTCGGCTTCACTTTCGCCAACGGCGGTTCGGATCGGAACGTTTCTTATCGAATTCCAAAGCGAGCCAATTTCGATTCGTGCTCCCCCAATCCTTCGCGTTTGGCGTCTGATACGTACGGGCATTATAATCTGTTCCCATTGCGAGTTCGTTGAATCGTAATGACGGCGCTGGCGCTAAGGTTTAAAGAACCCCCAGCGAACAGTGCGGGCGTAATTCAGTGGTAGAATGCCAGCTTCCCAAAATCGCCCGGTAGTACGACGCCTCCCCAAGAACCGCACTGGCGGCATCAAGAACGCGGTTTTCAGATGCGAGCCGGGACCAGAATTGACCCCAAGTAGTCCCGATTGAACCGAAAATGTAGTACGTGCAATTCGCGGCGGCGATTCGAGGTTGGGGGCGTTGTGGGTATCCGTAACACGGACGTAGAATCTCGTCCTGTCTTCCGGCTCAAGACGGCGAATCTCGTAGAGCGCCAGTTTCCCAGTTGCCGGAAAGGCAAAGCTGACTCGGAGTGATGCCAGAATGCAAGGCACGTTCGCAGGCGATGAGGGCGGTCTCTGCTATTGGGCCAAGGTCGCGTTTGCAGCACGGTGTGCGAGGCGCATCGTGGGGCTGCTCAAATACAACTGGCATCTTCGGACAGCTCCGCAATTTCCCCTCATTAACGGGAACGAGTTTCCGGCACACCTCTATTGGAGCGCCGTCGATACCGCTTGGAAACTTGGCATAGAGGCTGCCCGGACAGCAACGAAAAACCCTCACGCTGCGAAGCGACGTGACGAGTTCTACAAAATTGGGTGGGGACTTCGACCGGACTATGGCAATCGCGGTCTCAACCCAGCAGCTTGTGTCTGCGGGGACACGCTGGCTGCGTTAAATGGAGATGCTGACGCTGCAATTCAGGCGATATGCACTGCAGATGTGTCAGCGAGTGAGATTGCCCAA
>JBFWWY010000082.1:0-9451 GCA_050245935.1 Phycisphaerae bacterium
ATCTGGGGACTCATCGGGACGGCGACGCGCCAATCACCGCGTTAATCTGCGGGCTCGACGATTGTTTGCGCGGACTGGGCGGCGACCGTTCCGACTGCGTGCTCCTTGCCGCTCGGCCAGATGATTTTCACATCAGCCGACGCGGCTTTGCCGATTCCGATTGTGACGGGCAGTTCGACTTGTGAAAGATAACTGCGCGTGGGCATGACCTGACGCTGCATGATCTGATCGCCGACTTTCGCGACGATCCATGCGCCAATGGCATCGCGATTGGCCTGCGTGCCGCGAAGCGTGAGACGAATGTAATGATTGCCGGATGCCTGATCGTTGCGGAGGAGGTATGGCCGCCGACCGGGTTGCGTGATCAGCACATCGTGGTCGCCGTCCAGATCAATGTCCGCATACGATGCGCCGCGACCGACGAGCGGTATCGCGAGATCACCGGTAGATTCGGTCGGCATTTCCACATAGCAACCGCGCTCGGTGCTTCCAGCGTTCCAGAATAACTGTGCTGGCTGTTCGAATTGCTGGCTGCTTTGCACCTTGTTGATATCGTTTTCAAGGTGACCGTTGGCTTGCAGAAAATCGAGCCGGCCGTCGAGATCAACGTCGATGAAGAAGGCCCCGAATGTCAGCCGTCGGCGACTCGGTGCGCCGATCCCCTCAATCGCGGCGTCATCGGCAAATTGCGAAGGATCGCCGGAACTGACGTAGAACGAGGTCATCTCATTTGCAAAGTTCCCAATTGCCACGGCGATGGCATTGTCATTGCGAAAGTACGCGGCATCGATGCCCATTGCGCCGGTCGCGTTGCCGCCGCGGTCAAAGCCAATCCCATACGCGGCGCCCTTTTCGCTGAAGCGGCCGTTGCCGTCATTCTCAAAGTAAAAATTCTGAACCGTGTCATTTGCGACGATCAGGTCCATATCGCCGTCACGGTCTGCGTCGATCGGGGAGACGGCGAGCGCTTTGCCGAGCGCCACGTTTGTGCTGGGATTCACGATGCGCACGCCCGCTGTTTCAGAGTCATCGCGAAAAGTTCCGTCGCCATTATTGCGGTAGAACGCAGAGAAACCGCCGCGATATTTGCCGGGCGGGCCATAGGCGCGGCCAATGCCCGCAAATTCGTAGTTGATATCCATGTCGATTTGTCGTGACCAGACAATGTAGTTACAGACAAAAAGATCGAGGTCGCCGTCGTTGTCCGCGTCGAAGAACGCCGCGCCAGTGGACCACTGGTCCTCGCTTCCTCCGATTCCGGCTGCTTCGGAGACGTCTTCGAAATGGCCGTCGCCACGATTGGCGAAGAGGCGATTCTGGCCGACAGCCGTAACAAATACATCCGGATTGCCGTCGTTGTCATAGTCTCCGACGGCGCAGCCCATGCCATAGAAATCGCCGGTCAAGCCGCTGTTTTCCGTGACATTCTTGAACTTTCCGGTGCCGTCATTTTGATACAGGCGCAGCGAATTGTGTGCTTCGGATTTGTTGCGGTGCCAGGGCCAGGGCGCACCGTCGACAAAGAGCAAATCTGCGTCGCCGTCCTTGTCGTAATCGAAGAAGGCATTGCCACCGCCCATGGTTTCCGGAAGGAGCTTTTCGCCATAGGCTCCGTTGGCGTGAACATAATCAATACCGGATTGCGTGGTGATATCCTGAAAAGGAATCTCGGGAATGTTTTTCGCCGGCGCGGACACGACGGGTGGCGCCACCTCGACCGCAGTGTGAGGACGGGACGCCGCCGGTTTGCGGACCAGCATCCAGGTTCCAGCGGCGAAGACGATCAGTAACGCAAGGATCGCGAGCGACCAGCGAAATGCGGTGCCGATGACGGCATCATCGTTGATTTCTTCGAGATCCAGATCCAAATCGGCGCTCAACGGCGCAGTATTTTTATCACTCACTTCGTGCGACCTTTTCACGGGAGGAGGGGAGGCCCAGTGCGCCGGGGCGCTGGAGATCGTAGATGGCACCGCCGGTTGTTGTGCCGGCCGCATGCCGCACTTCCGGACGGGCCGGGTCCTGCAGGACTTCGTTAATTACCTCGCCGGCGTTGTCGTCAAGGCGATACTTTTCGTATAGCTCCGCATGGTGCGCGGCGCGGCGCGTAAAGTAGTTTTCACGTTGTTCGGGTGTCACTTCGGCGATCGGTTTGCCATCCACAATATCGGTGAGTTCGGCAGAATCAGGTTCCGCTGCATCCGCAGCGTTGCCGTTTTCGTCAGCGGAAGCGAGCGGCGTTTCGGCCGGGGCAGGAAGCGGAGCCTGTCCGGCAAGCTTGGCGTAGATGCTCTTCAGGTTGTAATGCGCATCGGCGTTTTCGGGCTCGCGTGTCAGCACTTCTTCGTAGAACTTTCTGGCAAGGCTGAGGTGGCTGTTTCGCTCGCCGATCCGCCCGGCGCGTTCCGCGATGGTGCTGAGTTCATAGTGCGTTTCGCCGATGAGCGCCGACAACTGATAATTTCGCCAGAAGCGGAAGCCCCGTACTTCGGTCACGTCGGTCGACATGGTGCGGATGCTCATGAAGTTCTCCAGTGCTTCCGCAAGCAACCCGTTCTGCTTATTGACGATGCCGGAGAAATATTGAAGCGACCAGGGCGGCGGCGGGGGAACCGCGTTCGTTGCGCGTTGCAACGCGACGCTGGCGCGATCCAGTTCACCTTCCGTGATGTAGACGCGCGCCTGATTCAGGGCGCCGTCGGACTTGCCGAGTTCTTCCACTTTTGCGAACGCCTCAATGGCCTCGGCGCTCATTCCCTGCCGTAACATGCCGATGCCGTAATCATTCCAGCGCTGCCAGAGCGGGAATTCGGTCGGCTCATTGGTCTGCGAAGGTGCGTTCTCGCCGACGGGGAACGTCACCTGATCGGTCGCAAGCACCACGATCGGCAGATCGTTTGTCACAAACTTCTCGCCCTGGAAATGGCGCATATAGGTCGTATCAAACTTGCGGTAGAGTAGACGTGCCTGGACTGTGATTTCCGGCCCGCAATCGGCGGGAACGCGAAGCTTGTAGTGAACGGTGTCGGCGGCCCCCGGCGGAATCTGATGGTTGTACACCGGCAGGAAGATATCTTCCGCGTTGCGCCGATCGATTCGTTTGCCGGTTCTGTCGACGACATACGCATTGACGAAGTAGGCCCACGGATCGACGCCTCCATCCGCGCCGTCCTTGGCACCGCTGATTCCGATGACTTCGCCGCCGGAGGTTGCGGTGAACTCCACCCAGACCTCATTGGAGTCCGCTGTGCCTTGGGTAAAGAGGTGACCCATTTTCAGCGTGCGGATGACCGTCTCAAACAGGTATTCCTTGCCGTGTTCGAGGGTCGGCACGTCAGGTTTCAGCGGTGCGACCAGTCGCGCCACCAGATCCGGACCGAGACGCACGCCGAAAATATCAATACGCATCACGCCGGCGAGAAACTTTTCGTGCGCTTGATTGACCCATTCCGGCATGCCCAGCAGTTTGGGAATCGCGGTGTTCGCGCTGGGGAACTGATGATCGTGAACCGTCAGCGGCCCGGATTTCTCGCGACGTTGCGCACCAAAATCCTCGGAAGCCATCAGCGGCATGTGGCAGTTGTTGCAATTCTGCTCGGCTTTCGGGGGGTAATAAAAGCTTGTCAGCCCCTGACCGGAAACACCGCTCAGGTAATAGGTGTCATAGTGATTCTGCCCGCGAATCCACTTGTAGTCGTTGAGCGCTTCCGGCAAGTGAACTTTGTGGCACGATCCGCAGAACTCCGGACTCTTGTGAAGAGGTTTGAGGAACGTCTGCTTGTGCAGCGCCGGCTTGGCTTTGATCATTTGCCGATTGACCCAGCGCAGCATTGGATTTTCACTGAACGTAAAGGGGTAATGCATCGGCTCATCAATCGTGAAGTCCGCATTGCCAATAGTCGTCTCACCATTGTTCAGGGTCGTGATCGCATGACAGACGGTGCAGGTGATTCCGGCCTGTGCCAACGGATCGGAAACCATGTCGTAATTCGGGTCGTCGTACTTCGGATCATCGAACGCACCGCCGAAGAACATCACCGGGTCGTGACACCCTGCGCAGAAGCGCGCCGGCTGCGTCGTGCCGTCACGCTCAAACATGGCTTTTCGCGTATTCAGGACGGAAAACGCATAAGCAGGATTATTGAAGGAACTGAAGCGGTGCATGCTCATCGACCACTTCTCATGGATGTCGGCGTGACACTCGAGGCAAAAGTCGTTGTTCATCAGGCTCTTCGTGGGAATGAAATTTCCACTTGCGGTCAGTGCCTGAGACGGCTCGAAATATTGCAGGCCGGATTTCGGACCGACGATCTCCCATTTGCGGGGATCCTGGGACTGAAGAAAGACGATCGCAGTGATCGCGGTGCCGGCAACGGTCAACCATAAGGCGCCGACCCACCACTTGATTTTGCGCCCCGCGAGCCGATGCAGCACGAACAGCCAACAAGCGACCAATGGTGTGATGACGTGCAACCAATAGGAGATGGTGCGAGAAATCGGCTCGCGCAGAAAGAATTCAAATCCGCCAATCTCGAGTCTGGTGAGCAGAAAACCAGTGATGAACAGCACAATGGCGACCGCAAACAGACCATAACCGACTGCTTTGGCCCGGTGATTGGGGCGCGTGTGCGCGCGGCGCATATGCAGAATGCCGAATACGATGACCGGAACGACAATCAGCGCGCCGCCGATCAGATGCGCCAGAAACATGAACTGATAGAAATAGTTCTGATAGACGACGCCGTTGGCCCACTCGAGAAATGTAATCGCGACGAGGTAGAGCGAATTCGCGCCGACGATTGCAAAGAGTGCGAAAATCAGGAACAGCAGCACCTTGAGCGGCCCGTTCACCACGCGTGGATACTTCGGCAGCTTCTTTTGTGCTTTTTTCTGTTCGCTCTGAACATAAGCGGTGTTGGAAACAGTAGATGACACTGGTTTTCTCGATGCGGGGAAAATGGATCGCATGTCGATTCGTGAATCGGAATCGACGCAAACGACGGTTCACTCATAAGTATCGGCAGTTTGCCCGGAAATGCAATGCGATTATGGGGCGGTGCGTTGAAGCACGGTATGTGTGTTCAGGGGAATCTCTTTCCAGCGTGACATTTCACCATCGGCCCATCGCACACGCACCTCCTCCAATGCCGATGCGCTTCCGAATGCGATGTGCACAAAGGGGCTATTGGAAGAGCAGTAACTGCTATGCGGCATCAGGCTCCGATAATAGACCGTTCCACTTGCAACGACTCGCACCGTGGCCCCTATCGCAGGCCGGTTGTCTCGATCGCGGATGTCGAGCGAGACCCAATTTCCCCGATTGTTTTGAACGTTGCGCAAGACTCGCGCGGCACCGCCGGAATTGGATATGACGACGTCGATTCCGCCATCGCGATCCAGGTCTCCGAATGCGGCACCGCGGCTTGATTCGATGACCGGTTGCTTCGTCCCATCAATTCGTTGGGCTTCCCGAAATTTTCCTCCCTCCAGCCCCACGAATAGCTGGTTGTGTTCGCCGTAGGGATTCGCAGGATCCGGCTGTGGGAGAAAGAGGCCGACGCGACCATTCACGACGTACAAATCCAGGAATCCATCGCAGTTGAAGTCCGCGGCACCAGTGCCGAAGCTGGTAAATGGCAGGCTGGGGGCGGCGAGGCCCGCGATTGCGGTGATGTCGCGAAAGTTGCCGTCGTCATTCTGATACAGCGTGTTCGTTTCGTTATTGAAATGCGTCATGAAGAGATCGAGATCCCCATCGTTTTCGACGTCGAACGCGATCACGCCCATTCCCGCTTCGGCCTGACCGACCGCGTTCAGTGCCGATCCCGACATCAAAGCATTGTCGGCAAATGTTCCATCCTGCTGCGAAATCCACAACTGATTCGGCATTTGATCGTTCGCAACGTAGATGTCGATCCAGTCATCGTTGTTGAAGTCGCCGCACGTGACGCCGAGCCCGTTGCCAAAAGCGAAGGCAATTCCGGAGGGCTCTGTCACATCGGTAAACGTTCCGTCATTGTTATTGCGGTAGAGCGTATCGCGCGCCGGCGCACGGTACGCGGTTGGCTGGCAGTAGTCGCGATTGCCTTGCGGCGTTTTGCATTCGAGTTCGGTCGCGAGCGACCAATTCACGTAATTCGAGACAAACAGATCGAGATCTCCATCGCGATCGTAGTCGAGCCATGCAGCGCTGGTGCTCCAGCGATCGTCGCCCACGCCGGCGATACTGGTGACATTGCGAAACGTTCCATCCCGTTCGTTGTGATAAAGCTGGTTTTCACCGACATTGGTCACGTAGATATCGGTGAAACCATCATTGTCGTAATCGCCGCAGGCAACCCCCATGCCGTAGCCGGTATCGCCGACGTGGGCGGCTTCCGTGACATTGCGGAACCGCATATTTCCCAGATTTTCGTACAGTTGATTGCCGATCGGCGTCGCACCGGGTTGCAGGAGGGGGCCGCTCTGCACGAAATAAATGTCGAGCAGGTTGTCATTGTTGTAGTCCAACAGGCCGACGCCGGCACCCATGATTTCCGGGAAATAATATAGAATGGTGGCGTTGCGAACATGCTGAAAGTCAATGCCCGCCGCGACCGAGACGTCGTCGAACCACGGCTCGACGGGTTGCGCATCGCGGTGCGCTTTGTGATTCGTCGGCGACGGATCTCCCAGGCGCGAACCGCAGCCGATGGGTACGGCGGCAATGAGGATGGAGCAAACGGAAAGCCGCGTCACGGGTTTTGCTCGCTGCTGTCACGAAGCGCAATAGCGAGATCGCGAATCACATCACTTTTCGGATCAATGAGTTCGGCGCGCAACAACAGACGGCGAGCCGTCTCCCGATCGCCGTTTTCCAATGCCAGTTGCGCCAGACCGACCATCCCGCGCAGATCCGCCGGCGCAATCGTCGTCATGCGCTCGAACAGCGTGCGTGCATCTGAGACTTTCCCGGACTCACGGTATACGGTTGCGAGCGCGAAATGTGCATCGGCATGGGCCGGATCAAATCGCACCGCGGCTTCAAGGTCGCGCAGTGCTGCTTCGTGCTGTTTCAACCGCGCGAGCACAATGGATCGCGTGAGGCGGATATCCGCATTGAATGGTGCGGCGGTGACCGCCCGGTCAATGACGGCTCGCGCCTCGTTCAGCCGGTCCTGCTTCAAGAGGCAAGCGGCAAGTGTTCGCATGGTCACAGGTTGATTGCCGTGTTCCGCCAACGCCGCGCGCAAGGACGCTTCCGCGCGACGCAAATCCCCTTGCTGGAGGAAAGCGGCACCGAGGTTTGCGGCAATGTCGGGATCGCTGGGAAACTCTGCTGCAAGTTGCTGGAGCGACGTGACCGCCTGATCGACATGACCCGCCCGAAGTCGTTGCCCGGCAAGTTGAATGCGCGAGATTCGATCCACGCGATAGCGCTCGATGGTGGTCGCGAGCGCATCGCGCATATAGCGGACCTGCGCGCCGGTACCGCGCGCGAGCTCGACTGCGGCTTCATCAAGCCGGCCCTGGCCCACGAGCGCACGCCCCCGAAGATAATGGGCGATCTCAACGTCATTGTCGCGTCGCAGGGCTTCTTCCGCGAATTGCAGCGCTGCCTTGGTATTCCCCGTTTGCAGGGACACGGTCGCAAGGCCAATCAGGGGCTCTGCTGCGTCGGGCGCCGCGTTCCGGGCCGCTGTAAAGGCAGCTTCGGCGACGTCAAAATCGCCGGCCTCCATCGCGGCATTGCCATAGCGATGCTGAACCGGGGCATCGTTCGGGAACCGACCGGCCATGTTGGCAAGTTCCTGGATATGAGCGTCGAAGCCCTTCGCACCGCGGGCCGCGATCGCACGATGGAGCAGCCATGCAGGATTGTCGGGAGCCAGCATGACGGCCGCGTCGTAGGCGTCATAGGCGTGCGTCCAGAAACCACAAGCTTCATACGCGGCGGCAAGTTCCCCAACCGCTTCCGGGGTCGTCGGCTGTTGATTGGCGCATTCGACTTTCGTTCGGAGGAGCTTCTGAACAGCAGGGTCGGCGATTCCGGCAGGAACTTCGAAGGTGGCGACTGAAACCGTGCGGGAGGGCCGCTCGCGGTTCATTCGCATCATCGTGTACGTGATACCGGCAATTCCGGTCAGCAACGTGGCAGCGATGAGAATTCGTTGGCGCGGAATCGGTTGGCGCGCGTTGGATTGGCGCGGCAACGTGCCTGCGGACGAAGTTGATCGCTTGCGTTTTCGCGGAGGTCGGGCCACGAAATTCTCCTAGCGACTGGATATGAAATGTCGGTCCGGCTCTACTCCTTGCGCGCCAACAACAGCCCGTCACCGATCGGCACCAGGCTCATTTGCACGCGTCGATCGTTTCGTACATGTTCGTTCAGGTTGCGGATGGCACGGGTGTCCACGTCCGTCTGATCGGCTTGGACGACCCGTCCGCTCCACAGCGCGTTGTCCACCGCGACGACGCCACCGGGTCGCAATAAGGTCAGCGTCGCTTCGTAATAATTCTGGTAATTTTCTTTATCCGCATCGATGAATGCAAAATCAAACGTTCCCGCGCCGCCTTCGCGAATCAGTTCATGGAGGGTGTGCAGCGCGGGGCGCAGATGCAGTTGAATCCTGGACGCAAGTCCTGCTTCCTGCCAATACCGGCGCGCGATCGCGGTCCATTCTTCGTGGATGTCGCAGGCGATGAGCGTGCCGTCCTCGGGCATCGCCGCGGCGATGCACAGGGCGCTGTAGCCGGTGAACGTGCCGACTTCGATCGCCCGGCGGACATTCATCACGCGCGCGAGCAGCGACATGAACTGACCCTGCTCGGGCGAGATTTGCATCTCGGCACGTTCCATCTGCTGTGTCTGCTGTCGCAAGCGGCGCAGGACATCCGACTCACGTGTCATCGTTTCAGACACGTAATACCCGAGATCCTTGTCGAGTTGCAGCGTACCGGACGACATGCGTTTCCCGTGTCAGGTTCGGATCAGTCCAGAAGAGGACGACGTGATCATCGTAACCGAAACCGTCTTTGGTTATGATACTGCATTCTGTACGTCAGGAAAGCGAGCAATTTCTCGAATGGAAGTCGAAAACTCAGTCCAACCCGGCAGGAAGGGGCGAAATCCTGTTTTCGCGACGCTTCAGGACACCCGCTTTGGCCGCTTGCCGAAGCTGATGCCGCGCCGCGTGCAGGAAATCCTGCTGGTATCCAGTCCGTATGATTCGTATATCCTTGAATAGGACGGCCTCCTCTCCGAAATGATCTATTCCGAAAATGCCGAACTGGGGCTGACCAAACCACCCAGTGTGACACGGGTCAGCACCGGTGCCGAAGCGCATGAGATG
Organism: Phycisphaerae bacterium; assembly: GCA_050245935.1. Taxonomy (GTDB): domain Bacteria; phylum Planctomycetota; class Phycisphaerae; order UBA1845; family Fen-1342; genus JALHOX01. The sequence continues at coordinate 9,333 of JBFWWY010000082.1, forward strand.
ATCAAGTCCGGCGACTTCGATCTGGTGATTACGATGCTGCGCCTGGGGGACATGGACGTGGCGAGTTTCAGTCAGGCGGCCCGGCGCCATCACGCCAACATTCAAATCGTGTTGCTGAT
>JBFWWY010000083.1:0-9360 GCA_050245935.1 Phycisphaerae bacterium
GCTTGCCGACCGGCTCGACGGTTTCCAATTGTGAATTCTTGCTCGTTTGCGGCATACTGCACCTTTTGAGACTTTCCTGAGAGACCAGCCGAACCATTGTAGCGCCGCGGCAAGCATCCGGACAGTGGCGATATGGCAGGGAGTGTAATTCGCGTGGAGACGAATCGACTTCGTGAGTTGTTGGCGGAAGTTGTTGACGGCCGCATGTCGCTCGACGCCGCCGTCGCTGCGCTGACGCATCTGCCGTTCGAGAATTTGGGTGACGTGATGGTCGATCACCATCGCTCATTACGCTGTGGTGCCGGCGAGGTGATCTTCGGGGAAGGCAAAACGGACGAACAGATCCTGCGAATCGTGTCTTCGCTGGTCGCGAAAAAAAGCGATGTGCTGGTCACGCGCACTGGCCCCGCCGCCGCGAAACTCGTGCAGGATCAATATCCCCATGCCACCTTCGACGTACGCGCGCGAACGCTGCAGATACTCCACGCGCCGGCGACGTTGGTTGGTCATGTCGCGATTGTGTGTGCCGGCACGAGTGACGTGGCGATTGCGGAAGAAGCGCGCATCACCGCCGAGCATCTGCACGCCGCGACAACGACGCATTACGATTGTGGTGTTGCGGGAATTCATCGACTGATCGACCAATTGCCGACATTGCGGAACGCGCATGCGATCGTCGTGGTCGCGGGGATGGAAGGGGCGCTGCCGAGTGTGGTTGCCGGTCTCGTTGATCGGCCTGTTCTCGGCGTCCCCACCAGCGTCGGCTATGGGGCAAGCTTCGGCGGTGTCACCGCGCTGCTCGCCATGTTGAACAGTTGCGCGTCGGGCCTGTCGGTCGTGAATATTGACAATGGGTTCGGTGCGGGATTTCAGGCCGCGATGATCAATAAACTCGTGGTCTCCGGCGGGAGCGACCGCGACTACGCCGCTACAGAAAATTTGAAATAGCGACCGATAAGATCGAGACGGAGCGCTATGCCAAACGATGGTCGAGTTGAACAGGTTCGCAATCTGCCGCGCCTGCCGACGCGCGCTGCGGGTGCCCATAAAGGGACCAGCGGGCGCGTTGCAATCATTGCGGGCAGTCGCGGCATGAGCGGTGCCGCGATTCTGGCGGGGCTTGGTGCCTTGCGCGCGGGCGCGGGACTGGTGCGACTGTTTGTCCCGCAAACCATTTATCAAATCGTCGCCTGCGCAGAGCCATCGTTGATGGTGACGCCGCTCGCGGAGACGAAGCGCGGCCGGATCCAATCTGCGTCATTCGCAGCGGAGGTGTGGCCGGAAGTACTGGAGTTCGCGGACGTCGTTGCGTTGGGGCCGGGCATGGGGCGGTGCAAAGGGACCGCGCGGGTGGTGCGTTGCATCGCTGACCTCAAAACCGCGCGACATATTCCGGTTGTGCTGGATGCTGATGCACTGACCTCGGCTCCGGCGGATGTCTATCACGCGATCCTTGCGCGGCGTGAGACGGCCGCCACAATTGTCACGCCCCATCCGGGTGAGATGAAAACGATCCGCGAGGTGGCGGAGCTACCCGGGCGTGATGAACAGGACGAACAGACGCGGATCCTTTCAGCGCTGGAGTATGCCGCCGACACGGGTGCAGTTACCCTGTTGAAAGGCCGACATACCGTTGTTGCGACCGCAAACCAATTCTTTGTCAATCCGACGGGCAATCCCGGCCAAGCGACCGGCGGGATGGGCGATGTTCTCACCGGCGTGATCGCCGCACTGGTTGCCCAGCGCGTGCCGGCATTCGAGGCGGCGTGTCTGGGTGCCTACGTGCACGGTCTGGCTGCAGATCAACTCGCCGATCATTGCGCGCCGATCGGCTTCCTGGCAAGGGAAGTCGCGAATCAAATTCCCTTCGCGCTCTCGACGCGCTACGGCGACCCGTTTGTCGGGATCTGAGCGGATCTGTAAGCCTGGGCGGTGGGAAAAAGATTGAGGATGCTGGGACTCGAACCCAGGACCCACGGCTTAAAAGACTGTATCCGGCGATTCCCGCGAAACTCGCGAAAACCCCTAAAAACACTGTATTTCCAGCATATTTCGACACTTACGCCGCGCCTCCGGTTGCTCGCTTGACCTGCGCATTGTGCGCATCTTCCGCATGATTTATGCCGATTTGAGAACAACGGATTTTGCGCGAATTTCTAGGAATGCTATCGGTGGCGACAGTTGGCAGCCGGTCAATGGCCGACGCCCGATCCATAAGCAGCGTATGCGAGTAGTACCGCATGGTCAGATTGATATCGCGATGCCGTGCGAGGTCCATCGCCACTTTCGGCGGGATGCCCGCGAGTGCCAGATTCGTGATGAACGTATGCCGCAGTGCATGGAAGTCAACCACGCGCCCGGCGTGATTGCGATAGGCTAGGAAGTCAGACTTCGCGCGTGCCTCACGTTCGGCGTCGGTATCCGCTTCCTCAATCCATTCGGCCCGCGCCGCGTCGATATCCACGCGCAGCATTCGTCCTACGGTTGATTCGTGGGGCATACGGAACACTGAATCGGAAGGGGAGTTGTCGGCCCGTTCCTTCCGCCACGTCGTCAGCATCGCAGCGGTAGCGGCCCTGAGCGGTAACACGTCGTCACGCCCGGCCTTCGCGTAAGCAGCATCTACCGTCACCGATGGATGCTCGCCGCCAAGTTCGAACGACGCCCACGTCAGGCTACGGAGTTCGTTGGATCGGAGACCGGTCTCGACCGCGACCAGATAGAGCATTGCCCGATCTTCACCGTCGATACCTTTGACCGGCTCGCCGTCCCGCGCCGCCGCCAATATCCGCGTGAGTTCCTCGGCAGACAGTGCCCGGCGATGGTGCCGCTTGTCGGCCTGCTCGTTGCCGCACTTGATGCGTGAGACCGGCGACTTCGCGAATAGGTCCGCATCGACCGCCCACTTACAGAATTCCCGCATCGACTTGATGTATCCGTTGCACGTCCGGACGCTCCGGCCCTTCGCGGCAATCTTCTCAACCTGTGCCTCGACGCGCTCGCGGGTAATGTCGGTCCAGAACACGAATCCGCAATCCTGAACCAGCTTCCGCAGTCGCGGCATGAATGTATCGCAGTGCTTCGCGGTCGCGCGCCGGCGGAGTTGCCGCTCGTAATCGGCGATATGTTTTTCTAGCGGTGTCGCCTCGTTGTCGGCGAATGGGTTGTCACGTCGTGCGCGGGTTGCCGTGACGATATGTTCGTCCAGCAGTTTCGTCGCGACTTCTTTCCGCTCGACTTTCAGCGGGACGTGTTCCAGCTTCCGCGTTGCCGGATTGCGAAACTTGCCCCAGTAATATCGGGACGGTTCAAGGTATTTTTTGCCGTCGCTCGACAGGGGGAATTCAACCTCGCGGCCTGACCGCCGAATCACCGCGAGCTGCTCGCCGTCACGCTCAATAATCTCGTGCTTCTTGGGTAGCGGCTTCGATACGGTTGGTTTGTAGACTCTCATTTTTTGCCCTTTTGAAACTCGCCCGCGATCTTAAGAAGCCGCTCGTACTCAGACTCCGGAACTTCTTCCATGAGCCGACTAACCATATTGGCCCACTCTTCTTCCATGTCATGTACATGCGCGCCGGATTGAGTATCGAGATAAGCAAGTTGACCAACGCTGCCATAGGTGGTCATCGCAGCTTTCAAATATGATTTTGGCGAGGTGGGAAGTTGGGCAAGAACAAAGCGCGAAAGCTCTTCGGCTTCCCGCATCCCGAACATTGCCATTTGGCTTATTTGGTCCACAATGGAACGAGCAATTTCGAAACGAGCATGATATCCACCGTCTTCGACTAGGTTGTGCACAAGCGGTCTCACCACTCCATAAAAATGATCTCGTGCCACAGTCAAATTCTGCCAGTTTGCAATGCGGTTTTGATTTTCAAGCTCTTGGACTTGACGTCGGGTAACCGAAAGTAATTCGATACTAGTTTTCGTTTGTTGCTTAATCTGCTCTTGTTGCTCAGTAATTGCGTTCGCCTGTTGCTGTGCTACTTTTCGCGTCTCGGCGAGTTCGATTGATTGCAAAAGCAGTGCACCGCCGAAAAGAATTGTGCTCGCGAACCCGGCAGCAAGCGCAGTGTGCCCGCCGATAAAGTCTCCACGGACGCCGGGATTATTCCATTCATTTGAGTTGCGTGTGCGGTCGAAGTCGAAATACCCCCACGCGATTGCGACAAGGATAAACGCTGCTGAAATTCCAATTGACCAACGGATGATCTGCTTGCTCTTTTCTTCCATCGTCACCCCTTGAGAAATGGGCGGGAATCGCTCCCGCCCCTGAATCGCATTCTTACGCTCGCTGTGGAGCGTTGCCGTCGAATCGACCAATCACCCTACGCGGGTCGGGATCGTCGCACCTGCGCAAAGTCTCGCGGTCGTTTTTCCGGCACGGGTCGAATAGCGGCAGACAATCGGCTACGCGGTCACCGCGCAAGCTCTCGGCAGTTCGTTCAAGCCGCTCGTCGGTGAAATCCCGCATGTAGAAAAGTATCTCGCGAAGTAGGTACTGCCGGATCACGCCGTCACCATCGCTTCGGATGCGAACCGTTGACACGTCGCCGACAATGCTTTCGTGAGCTCGTCCCAGCGTTCGGACGGAATCAGAAATTGCCGCAGTTCATCGCGGTACGTCGTCGCGCTGTCGTCACACTCGCCACGGTCGGGGACAAGCCCGAACAAATCGACCGAGACCGCCACCATTTCCGGGTTGCCGAATTCGTCGGTGCCTGCATCATCATCGTCGTCGTCGGACGTTGCGACCTGTGCCGACTTCCGCCGCTCCGCATGTTCCCGATTCGCTTCCCGCGCCTCGCGGTACGTTTCCAGCTTGTCAGCTATCGCGTCGTCGCTCTCCTGTTCCATGTAGGCCAGCAATTCGACCATCATCCCGGCGCGTCGCGCGTTGCGTTTGGCGTCGGTCGCGCGGTCGATGAATTCTTGCGCCCGCTCGTCCACGTCGTCACCTGCGGAGTTCGCGAGAATCAGCTTGACCATCTCGGCGCTACCACGTTGTTCGCGGAGTGCTTCGATAACTTCAACCTCAGCCTTTGACAGCGTGAACGCATCGGACGTGTCCCATCCGCCGTTCAAATCCTCGGCACACTTCACGACTCTGTACTGCATATCCGGATTCAACAGCCGGTAGAGTCGAATCAAGTCGAATTCATCGGACGTGAGCCGGTTGTAGTCGATCATGGTGGACTGGTTGAAACGCGGTTCGTCTGCATCGTCGCGAGCCTCCCGCGCTTCTTTCAAGGCAGTTCGCAAGTCGGCGTCGCACTTCTCGTAGAGATAGTGAATCAGTTCGGCCAGCATCATATCGCGTTCGTCGTAGTGCGGCTTCGGGGAATCACCCTCGAGCGCCCGCACGATAGCAGCGTCCACCGCCTCCACGGTGCCACGCTCACCCTTGACGGTGTAGATGCTGATATCCTCCCAGCTTTGACCGTCGCGCTTGTTCGGCATTCCGATTTCGATGCGCACCATATCGCCGCCGTCGGTCTCGTGTGAGCCGTCCCATACCCGGCGTTGCTGGTCGATAGTCGCGCGGCTCTCGTCAATCGACTTGTAGACGGTGTAATCGAAGCGGGGATCGCCGCCAGCGTCGGATGCGAACGACTCGCACAATGCCCGGACCTTTGCGGCCACGGTTTCGATGCCGCCGCGCGGAAGGAAAAGAACATCGGTTTGCACCGCCGATCCAGACTCGCACGTCGCGTCCGATTGCGCGTTGACCGCGACCTGCACAATGTCCATGCCTTCGGACGATTCGTGATCGTCCCAGCGTTCGCGGCTCTCCGCGAGCGTGTCGCCGTCCCGGTCAAACTTCATGCCGTGTCGGTAGTACGTTGCTTTCATGGTCTGTGTCTCCAAACGGACGCGCAGCCCCGGAGCCGCCTAACCGTCCTAACGGAACGGCTGGGGCGTCACCGCTACCCACGACTACGGGACTGCTGTCCGGTTGCGCCCGGAAATGGGCGCGGAGATTCAAGGTTGGAGTGTTCGTTAGGTTCATAGGTTCTGGAATGGTGTCCCGGCCCGGTGCCGGTGTCAAGCCCCTGCGATACGCGCGTGCGCGTGAGACGCGGCTTGTTTCCTTGGATGTCTACGTAAAGAGCGCCACCCTGCGATACGCGCGTGCGCGTGAGACGCGGCCCCACTCCGACTTCGGCACGACGACGCGGCAATCGTGGTTAGCTTTGGCCTCTCGGCCATTTCTAACATCATCCATCCAGTTGCGTATCGTCTCTCTCGCCACCCCCAGCGACGCGGCAATCTCGGCTTGCGTCTTGCCTTCCGACTTCAACTCCGCCGCGATTTCCTTCATGCGTTCGCGGTATCACTTATCGAGTTGACCGACTTCCATCTTCATGCGGTCGAATGCGGCCACGGCCAGCGCCGGTAATTCAATCTCGGTCGAATCCCATTTCAGTTCAATCGTCTCGGCAGCCGCCAGCTTCGCGAACGTGTCTGAGCTCAGCATAATCATGCACGTCTGGAAGGATGTCGTATCGCCGTAGGTGATATGCTCGGTGCCGCGCGTCTCGTGGTGCTTGCCGTCCAACAGGAAATGGTAATCTTCTGGGTCAGACGAGACGGATGTCGTGTGCCGTCGCTCGCCGCCGAGATAGTGAATCGTCAGGAATATCGACGGATGCGAGTCGCCTTCATTCAGCATTGCGTGCAACGTCAAAGCGTACTCGTTGCTGATCTTGAAATAGTTCGCCAATGGGCCGAGTTCGTCGGTAATGATGTCCAACGTCTTATCGCCGGTGAAGCGGTCAACCTTCAATCTGGCGGATGTCCGGTCCAGCGGGTTCGCGGGTTGCGTTGTCGGCTTCTCGAATCCGAACGTCAGCGCCACGAGCGCGGCCACGGTTGCAATTCTTTTCATGGTGTCTCCTTTTGTGAATGGTGCCGTCAACTGTAACGGCAGCGGGGATGCCGCCACCGTTACAAAATCCGGCGTAGTTCGGAATCGTCGCTATGGAGTTGTCAAAGACGCGGGGACCATCGGCCCCCGGTGAAGAGCTACGCCGCCACGCCCGCAATCTCGCGCAAGTCGGCCAGCGTGAAAGATTCGTCCGCCCGGCCCGCAGCTACCCACGGCTCATTCAGCCCGGCGAGAATCGCGTCGGCGTCGCCCGGATTCTGGTCGATGTAGTCAACCACCTTGCGAAACCCGGCCCGTGCCGCGTCAATCTTGGCGCAACACTCATTCCACCGCGCGAGACCGTCATCGTCCGATTTCGGCTCGGCCAGCATCGTCAGCGCGTCCCGGACGTTCAAATGCGCAACGCCGTTGCGCTTTTCGTCCAGTTCCGCCCGGTGGGAATGCAACCGCATATACGCCTGCCCGGTTCGTAGCGCGAAGTCGCAATGTGCTTCCACCCACTGCGAAAACTCGCCATGCGGCAACTTGGCTTTCGCCTCGGCCAACAGTTCGCCGCAACGCATCGCGTGCTGCAGCGCTGTTCGTGCCGATTGCTCGGCCTGCCGGTGTTCGTAATTGATCTTGTCCGCAAGGCTGTCATTCGTTAGATTTGAATTCACCGTGAATCCTTTCTCCCGCAAGGGGGAACATGAACCCGCGCCACAAACGCGGGTTTATTGTTTGTCGTCCGTCACGTTGTCCAGATAGCTCACTATCCATTCGGTTTCCGCAACCGTTTCGTCGTTCACGTCGATTAACTCGATCAGCTTTTCGGTTGCAGAAATAAACGCGTCCGTTTCGGCCTGTCGCGCCGCCATAGACTCCGTGAAGCGTGCCATGATTTCCCGGTACTGTTCGTCGGTAGTAACTTGGAATACGGCGTTTTCCAAGGCGCGCTGTCGGTCGCAGCCATACTCGAAAGCAAGATCGCGATACGCTTGACCAGCGGCTACCGCCGCCTGCTGCGCGTTGCTTCGGCGGATCGTCGCACGAACAAAATCGAGCGACACGAGAATGCAATCTGAAATGATTTCCGGATGTGCGATGCTCATATAACGTACGCGCCTCCATCATCGTTGGACTGCCGGAGTTCGTCGCGGAGTTCTTTTAATAGTGCGACTTGCTCATGCGTTTTCTTTGTTTGTGTCTCAATTCCCGCAACCATGCGCCGCACCGCACTATCACGGTCGGACGCCCCACGCGCAGCAATCGCATGGAACCGATCATTTAGCAGGATGCTCGGTGCGCCCAATGCTTCCGGCCCGCGTAAGCCTCTGGTGAGTTCTTTTCGCGCACGTTCGGCGTCGCGTTCCAAACGCGCCTTTTCCTCAGCCGCCACAATTTCACGCTCTGCCGCGAATTGACGCGCAACAGCGGAACGCTCGGCAGCGGATAACGCCGCTTCGATTGCTTGACGCTCACGCTCGGCCAGTGCCGCAAGTTTGCTTTGGTACTCCAAGCCCTGCGCTTTGAGTTCGGTAATCCGCGCTTCCGCTTCGGCGCGTTTCGTGGATTCGTCGGCGCGCTTCTTTTCATCGGCTTGTTTCTTTTCTTCGGCGGCCTGCTCTTTCCGCATCGCTTCCAAGCGCTCGTTGTCGGCTTTGGCCTGTGCCTCGCGCGACTCGTCAATTTGCAAATTCGTAAGCTCATTCAGGTCGCGAATCCGTGCCGCCCGTTCCTGCGGGAGCATGATGTCTGCGGATTGCTTTTGAATCTCGGCCAGCTTCTTCCAGTAGTCGAGCATGATTTTTAGTTCTTGACGCTCCTGTCCGCGTGCTTTCGCGATTGCGAGCGATTGCGCCATTTCTTCGCGACCGCCCAGGAATTCTTCCTGCTTCGCGAGAATCTTCTGTCGCTCCTCGAATACACGGTTTGTTTCCTCTGCGATTGCCTTGAATTCGCGTGCGCCTGCGGAGAAGTCTCCGATTACGTCCGCGAGTCGTTCACTGCTTCTCGCAAGATCGCCGATCCCGAAAGGAAGGGACTTGACGATCTCGGCGCTTGCCTCCCAATCGCGCTTCATGAGCGTGACGCCCAGCGCCGCAAGATCGACCGCACCACGCGCGGCCTCAATCAAGGCGCGGAGTCGCACCGCAGCAGCAGCAGCGCCCTTGAATCCAACCACCAGCGAATCGCCGCCCTGCGAATCGACCGTTCGCTGGAATTTCTGCGCCGATTGTGCCGCCGATTGAAAGCCCTTCGCGGTCATGTCCCGCGCTTCGATAATTACGTCGAGTTGTTTTTTTGCCATGATGTAGCATCCGTGCTAGAGGAAACGGGAGCCGGTTGTCCGGCCCCCGGTGAATGTGAGTTGTCAGAATCCGGGTACTTGAATTTTGCCGCGTTGCGCAGCGCGATTCGTGCTATCGTCCTGAATCCGATACCTACGTGCATCTTCCATCTTCTCGCGAGTCCGAAGGCTCCGAAGA
>JBFWWY010000084.1:0-9373 GCA_050245935.1 Phycisphaerae bacterium
CGCCAGTCGGGATCTAATGGAGAGGAGTAAACAGAGATGCCGAAATCTGCTGCAATGTTTTTGCTAAGCGTGTTGGTCGTCTTAATGCAGGGTCAAGATCGCGTTGGTTGGACCTCCGGGCCGGCAGAGCAACTCGTCGCTGACCCGCTAGAAACTTACGCCCACGTGCTTCTTGAAAGAAATCCCGTGCTTCGCAATGAGTTAGCGACGCTTTCAGCGTATCTTGAATTGCGTGAGAAGCTTGGCGTCGTGGAAGTGGAAGGGCGAAGGTACTATGTCGCCGAGGGCGATCTACTACTCGATGAGGATCAACTTTCGCTCTATGCGGCTGAACGCGAAAAGCTCGCTCGCGATCGTGCGGCAAGCGAACTCATTGACGGGTCGATGCCGCTCATTGGATTCGAGCAATGGCTGTCAGCGGCAGCCGAAGGCGGGAGAATTGTCCGATGGGCGGAGGGGATGAAGCTGACGTATACCATCGACCGAGCGACTTTCCATACCAGCGCAGAAGCCGAATTGGCGACGCGATACATGCGAGAAGCAACCGTGGCATGGGAGGCGACCTGCGGTATCGATTTTGAAGAGGTGGGGGTCGAGCAGAATGGTTCGAATGGCAGTGAGGAGCCGCCACTATTTATTGTGCGGAAGTTCGATTCGGGTGGCAAATTTATTGCCGCCGCCTTCTTTCCAAACGAACCGACTTTTCGTCGACGCATACTGCTTGATCCTTACCTCTTCGATCCGTCCCTTCGTTTCGATCCGGTCGGTGTCGTCCGCCATGAACTCGGTCACGTTCTCGGGTTTCGGCACGAACACATTCGCGGAGGTGCGCCTGCCGACTGCCCCAATGAGAATCCCGGAATCGACCTTACGGAGTACGATCCGCAGTCGGTCATGCACTATTTTTGCGGCGGAGTCGGCTCGCGCGAGCTCCAGATCACCGAAATCGATAAGCGCGGCGCGCAGCTTGTCTACGGACAGCCACATCGGCGCGTCAGGTTTTTCAAGTAGATTTGGGCGCCTCATCGCCCAAGGATTAGGCGGGCATTGGTCAAGTCACAATCGCACAATTTGACTGACGAACCAAGGCTTTTTGTGGGGAGCACCCGGGGCCGTACACTCTCTTATGCTTCGCCGAAGACATTGTCTCCAAATCTAATTTTACGTTGGAGCAACTGGAAGCAGCCACGGCGGCTGTCGAAGAGGGGATGCTTTTGAAGTGGAATCATGTGACGCGGCAGTGATCCTGGTGCAATATCGAGCGGGCGAATTCGAGTCAGCCGCGCTGAATCTCGCGCTTGGAACGGAAGAGTGCAGAAAGGTCAATTCGGAGCCTCCGGCGTCCGGACTCGCGTTCGGCGCGATGGCAAATTTCCGATTGAAAAAGTTCGATGAATCCAGCACACTCCTTGCGCAGCTTCGTGAGCTTTGCGCCGAGGCTTCGGATTACGTTTGTAAGGCAAAGTTTCTCCGCGAAGCCGAAGAATTGATCGAAGGCTCCGCCGCAACGTCTCATTCTGTCCAAACGCCCTGACGCGATGGCAAAGCGTCTCAACGAGAACAAGATCAAACCAGGCGAACGACATCCAATCCAACCCACCCCGCAACGGCTTCTTCTGTTTCTTCGACTTCGCGGGGGGCGGCGTCGAGGCCCGCTGCGGTGCTGGCGCCGGCGTCGGCTGAACCGCCGCATTTGAGCGAGAGGCCGATGCCGCGTTGTTCGGGGTCGACTTGCAGCACGCGGGCTTCGATGTGCTTGCGTGCACCAGCTCGCTTTGCCGTCGCGCCCCTTCAATGCTGTGGCTCGTATCGTGCAGAATCTGTTTAGTAAAGCCGGAGCGGGTTATCGGAACGGATGTCGTCACGCCTCTGACTGTTCCATACGAACAAGCTAGATGCTTTCCGCAGTATCTATGCGCGGCTCAGCCTTTGTGATTCCGAATCCTCGAAGCAAAGAGCGAAGCAACACTTAGTAAGGAACCAGAAAGGGTGCCGAAGCCGCAAGGAAAAAGAGCGGGCAGAATGCCTTCATCGTTTCTCGCGCTGTCATCGTTAACATCGTTATCCTGATTGTTCTCATCGAGCGCATTGTCGTTTCCGCCGGCATCGTCTTGATTGTCAACGTTGCCAGCGTTGTCGTTACCGTCGTCATCATTTTGATTGTCATCATTGCCAGGGTTGTCATTCCCGGCGTTATTGTTTTGGTTCTGGTTATTGTTCGAATCGCCGCGCCCGTCGAAAGGGTCGTCCGGAAATTCGTCTTCACAGTCATTCACGCCATCGGCGTCGCTGTCGAGGAGATCCTCACCATTGGGGCAGGGATCGGCGTTGTCACACAGGCCGTCATTGTCGGAATCACCAGAAGTGTCGTCGCCGGTACATGTGTCGAGGTCGTCGCAGATGCCGTCGTTATCCGCATCCCCTGATGCGTCATCGCCGTTGCAAACATCGCGATCGTCGCACACACCATCGTTGTCAGCATCGCCCGAATCGTTATCGCCGAAGCATACGTCACATCCGTCCTCTATTCCGTCTTCATCGCTGTCGGTGAACGACTGAAACTCGAACGCACCGATGTCGATGATCGGGCAACCTTCGCGCCCTGAGTCAGCCGTGTCGGGATCGTCAACGATTCGCGACAGGCCGAGGATGTCGCTCATGACACCGTCGGGCAAAAGAGAGTTGTCGCCAGCATCGATGCCGAGTGAGCCGGCGGCGAGCCCAAAATCGAGCGCCTCCGCATTCACAAAGGTGGCCAGGCCGTCGACATTGTCGTCCGTTGCACCTTCGAACAAGCAGCGTGTCGTATTGATCTGGCTGTCATCGCCGAACCTGGTTAATCGGCCTTGGATAATCGTGTTTTGAACGGTGACATTCGCGCCCTCAAACGAGCCGATTGCCCGATTCAATGTCGTCCGCGCCACGATTGTGCAGTTAATCAATTTGTGCTCGCCGCGACTAAACTTAAAGGCCGTTGCAGTTGCATCAGCAACCACCAGACAATTGATCAGTGTCGTCGCCCCATCATTGAGGCCGATGTTATCGAATGCGCTGGAACCCGCGAGGAATGCGCAATTCTCAAATCGCGGGCTCGCGCCGATGTTGGCAAGAAGATGGGCCGCACCCGCGCCATCCCGCGGCCCCCGACTGTTCACGAAGTCGACGTTCCGAAACACCGGCGACGCATTAGTCAACCTTATGGCTCCGCCGCCCGTAAGAACAGTGTTCACGCCGTTAATGAGCGCCAAATCGGAAATCACCGTCGCGTTCGTCTGTTGCGTGCCTTGCATGTTTAAGATCGGAAATTCATCGTCACCGCCGCCACCATCGATGAACGTCAGGTCGCGACCGGCGCCGCGTATCGTGACTTCGATAGCGGTTGGGAAAACGATGTTGTCTTCGAACAACGTGCCGGCGTCGATCTCGATAACGTCGCCATTCGCGGCCGCGTTGAGCGCGTCCTGAAGAAGGACGTGATCTGTTCGCTGGGTGACATTATGGACGCTTTGCCCGACAACGATGCCGGAGAGGCCTAGTCCAACGAGTAAGGCCAGAAGCTGCGGCCTGCATTGATTCTCGTGCACTGAACTATGAAGTTGTTTCGAAGTCATTTTTTGTTCTTTCAGGCTTGGTTTGCCAATTCCATTGACTATTACGTTTCAAACAGCACCTACATCATCAACCTGTATTCACGGCGCTTTTCCGTATCAATGAACAAGTCGATCGACTTACGACGCCGTCAGCAATGCAACGAAGAAACCGATGTCGGTTACCGTTACGCTGCCGTCTTCGTTCGCGTCCGCGAGATTGACGTCGCAATCGGGAAACTGAGCGACGTAGCCGGTTGCGTCGGTCAATGCGAGAACGAACGGCCCGATGTCGCTGACCGTGATTGCACCATCACAATTCAAGTCACCATGGAGCGCGGCCAGGCCAGATGGTCTTGCGCTGATGCTCACGGCGTTGGAGATCCCGATCTCCTCGCTCCAAGTAGCGCCGCCGTCGCTAGTGACCAGATATCCGTCGAACGCAATTCCAGGAGCGGGCGTGGGATCAACAGTCGGGAGCGGGCTGAGCCAATTCAGCCACTCATTCGGATTGCTGTCTTCGCCGTCGAGCACAATCCAGTACTTCGTATTCGGTTCCAACACGAAGCCAAGATCCTGCAGGCTTAAGTCGACCTGCTGTATCGTCTCCCCCGCGACTGGGACCGGGTTGAACGTCGCAAGCAGCTCCCCAGGTTCGCCCGCGTTGTCTGCATGCACACTGCCGAAGACGTCAAGGACGGAGATACCTTCGTGAAACATCGTTGCCGATACCGTGAGCCGCTCAAGGTGGTCGCTCCCGATGGTGAAGCCGACGGCCTTGAGCGCATCAATCGCCGAACCGTCCGTTCCAATTAAGGTTCCGTTGCTGAAGCTGAAATTCAACGCTGGAATATTCGCGAGCAGCGGCTGTGCGAGCTCAATATCTACAGCATTGTGTTCGTTGCTCGACGACCACGTTACGCCGCCATCGGTGGTGGTGAGATAGCCCGCGAGTGTTGCCGCGGGAGCGGGAAGCGCGTTGCTCTCCGCGACACGCCACTGAATATCGCGCGAATCTGTGCCGAGCACAAACCAGTAGGTCGTATTGGCTTCGAGCGTAATCGGGACCACTGGCGTGAAGACCGGCTGTATGTCAACCAGCGTCGCAGGAATGATGACCTCATTGAAAGCTGCAAGCAACAAGCCCGGTCGACCGTTGTCATTTTCGTGAATACCCCCGAGCATGAAGCCGGAAGCGCCGCGTAGATTTTCATTTCTGGCAAGACCGAAGATTGTGGTCATGCGGACAAACTGTGCCGGTTCGTCACCCGTGTTGAACCCAACCGCCTTAAATTGATCGGTACCGAACATGGTACCGTCCTCGCCAACCGTCGGCATGTTGGAAAGCGCCGCTGCGGGTGCGGTCCGAATCTCAAAACTGAGACGGGACACCATATTTGTCCATTCGCTGTTTACTGTTGATCCCGCTTGACGGCCAACAAAGGTGATGTTCGGTGCAGTCGAAGCAGTCGTCACAGCCGATTTCGTCGGCCACGACACACCCGGTGCATCGCCGATGACAAACCAGTAGGTCGTGTCGGCCGCGAGATCAAAAATGGTTTCGGTAACAAACTCATACTCAGTATTCGGCGAATCTTGCGGAACGAGTACGGGGATGAATGGCGCTAGCAGCGCCCCCGGACTCCCGTTGTCGTCCGCGTGAATACCGCCGGACACGGATACGTCATTTTCGGCTCCGTTGAGCGTGGCGATAAACGACGAGAATCGTTCCTTTCGTGCGCCTGTTGTAATACCGGTTGCGACTTGCGCATTCTCCACGAACAGAAAGCGTACGATTGAATTGGGGCCGTGACGATTGCCGGCAATCACATCTGCAAACGTCGCGGGAACCAGTGCCGCGAAACCGAGGACGGCAAGAACAAAAAGGATCATACGAATTGGCATGTTTCGGGCAGGGCACATCTGGTTATGTGACGAGGTCATTTGGCTACTCCTCTTGAGGTTAGTTGTTCGTTTTGCCATGTATTTTTGACGGCGTAGTGGTGACTTTACGCGCTGGCTAACAGTGCGATGAACGCGCTAATGTCACCGACGGTTGCCGCACCATCACCGTTGACGTCTGCATTAGAGAACGCGCAATCCTGGAACTCTGAGGCGAAGCTCGTGGGATCGATCAAGGCGAGTACGAATGCGCTGACGTCGCCTGAATTCACTTCGCCGTCACAATTCATGTCGCCGGCTGCGAAGACTCCGATCGGCTCCCCGTAGATGAAGTCATCCATCGCGACAGCGTCGCCTCCGCCTTCGGCAGTGATTGCGAGGTTGCCGGTCGTAATCTTCACATACGCGATAACAGGCGCGTCGAAGGAAATACCAAGAAACGAAAGTGTTTCAGGCTGCGCAGGACCTTGTGCAACATCCCACACACCGAGCGAAAAGTCGTCCAAGTCAAAGAGTTCAATCGTGGTAAAGCCTTGGACATCGACACCGGTGAACACCGCGCCGAATCCGTGACTCGTTGCGGGCACGCTGGTTCCTGGAACAAAGAAGTCTACAAATGTGGTCGTGGAATCGATCGGCGCGAAGAGCCGTTCCGGACTAAAAGTTACGAACTGGTCTGCAAGGAACGATCCGAAGTTGCCGAATTCGACGTCGACTCCGCTGGTCAGCGTCGCCGAGACCTGCAGTTCGGTCCCTGGCGTTGAGAACTCTGCACCACGAGCGCGCGGGAAAGTTGGTGCGTTGAAGAAGTCACCGGGGAATGCATTGGGCGAAGAGAAGGCATCCGGCACACCGTCCCAGTTGATTTCACGACGGCCACTGTTGCGCGAGCCCGGATCTGCACGGTTCAGATTGCCGAGTGCATCGCGAAACGCATCCACGGTCGCTTGAATCGAAACAGCGTCTGGGCCGCTACCACTGAAAACAATGGGAAAAGAAAGCCCAAAAGTGTCGCCGACAGCGGGATTGTTGCTGGCGGGACTGTTATTGCTCACCGTCCTCGCTGCGGTCTGGCCGATGCCGTTTGTGGACGAATCGGAAGCGTTTCCTGCAAAGGCAGCGCCGGTGCTCCCGAGGATCGTTGCGATCGCAATTGCCTTGAACTGCTTCATTGCTTTTTCTCCTGTCGCGTGGATTGATGATGGAGCCGAGTTCGCTCGGCATTCCGGTTTGTCGATTCACAATGACCTGCGGAAAACAGCGGTAGCGCGGCTCAGCGAAGAAGAGATTTTTTCCAAGCTCTGATAGGCCGGAGAGCGTATTGAAATGCGATGGCGTACGTTCAGGGCATGTGGGAGGCGGCCGCTCGTGCCGAACCAATACCTGGGTTCAGCAATCGCCATGTTGATTTGCCTAATCTTCGTGAGAGATGCGGTTCGCTCGGATTTTTTCGAGTTGGGTGATGCGATCCGCGCGAAGTGACTGTAACGATTCGTTTCCGAGAACACGCGCACAATCAAGGCGCGCCTTCGCAATTGCAATTCTCAGCGGATGACCATCGACGAGAAATCGCTCTGCGTCGGCGCTAATCTGAATTAATTCCTGATCAACGGATTCAGCATGTCCCAAACCGAGACGCGCTCTTTGCCGCAGCAGCCGGGCTTCTGTTAACGCCCAGTGGTCCGGATGCAGAATTTCGCGCCGCACCGATTCACACTCGGCTGCAACGCGCTCGGCTTCCACAAATTCTCCACGCCCGAGATGCAGTTCACTTAAATAGGCATCCAATTCCGCCATCCGCGTGTGCCGCGGATCAACGGTACGTGCGAACTGTGCGCGCGCCTCATCAAGCAGCTCCGCTGCTTCGTCAAATTCGCTTTTTTCGATGAGCACGCGCGCTAGAACAAGCTTGGCACGTGCACCGATATACTCCGTCCCGCCGTCTTCGCAGAGCATCACCGCGCGACGTGCGTGCTCCTCGGCCTTGGCGATGTCACCGTACTGCAACGCGACCATCGCGAGGCCACGTATGGGACGGCTGACATCCGGATGCTCCGCATCGCGATGTACGGTAAGCATCTCCGCGCTATTACGAAATGCCTGTTCCGCTTCGGAGAGTCGATCACCGGCAAGATTGATGATACCGATATCGAGCAGTAACCATGCATAAACAGGCGCATTTGCGAGACCGTGCGTTTGGTAATTCAGACTTGCGTAGTCAAGAAATTTGAGTGCCTCCTCAATTCGCCCTTCATTCTCAAAGATGAGGTAAGCCATCGCAACAAATGACTTCGCCGTTTGCAGGTGGCTATCGCCCAGCAGTTCGCGCCGAATTTCAAGCGAGCGACGCAGATGTGGTTCAGCTTCCTCGTACAGCGATAATCGGCGATAAGCGACGCCAATCGACTCGCGAACGGACGCTTCGACTTCCGGATGGCCACTCAAATCTGCTTCGATGGATTGGGAAGCAAGATCGATGACATCTTGCAGCGATAGTCGACCGCCGCCAAACTCCGGGTCCACTTGAAACAGTATTCGCTGGAGGAAGTCGGCTGCAACAATCGCGTTGTCAGCGCGCCGGTCGGCCAACGCCTGAGCCGTACGGGCATTAACCAGTCCCATCGTCAAGCCGGTTACACCTGCTAGCCCGCCAAGAATCACAGACGCGACGGCAAAGGTGATCAGCCGATGCCGCTTCACAAATTTCTTCAATTTATAGGTAGTGCTGGGTGGTCCTGCGAGGACGGGTTCGTCGGCGAGGTAGCGTTCCACGTCGTGGTACAACGCCCCCGCCGATTCGTAGCGCCGCGTGCGGTCCTTCTCGATCGCACGCATCACGATCCAGTCCAACTCACCCCGCAGCCGGCGATCCGTGGTCTCGCGATCCAAGCCCGTCACCGCGCCGTTGCGCGTCAACTCAGCGAGCCGCGCGCTCGGACGCGGCGGGTCCACTTCGCGAATGATCCGCTGAATCTCCACATAGCCGCCCGAACGCAGCTTTTCCGAATCAAACGGCAGCACGCCCGTCAGCAGCTCGTACAGCAACACGCCCAGCGAATAAACATCGGTACGCGTATCCACGTCCAGGCCTGACATCTCCGCCTGTTCCGGCGACATATACTCCGGCGTCCCGATCAGCTTGCCCTGTTCGGTAAACACCGTCCGCTCCGAAAGACGCGAAGCCGTCGCTTTCGCGACGCCGAAGTCGATGACCTTCGGAATCGGCCGCCCTTCCGGCGCCGCCACCAGCACGTTCGTCGGTTTCAGATCGCGATGGATAATTCCCCGCTGATGCGCGTGTTGCACCGCGTCGCACATCTGCATGAACAACCGCAGTCGCTCGCCCAGCGCCAGTCGATGCTTCGCGCAGTATTCCGTGAGCGGCAAACCTTTGACGAGTTCCATGACAAAGTACGGTCGACCGGCGTCCGTACTGCCCGCGTCAAACATCTTCGCCACGCCGGGATGATCCAGCATCGCCAGCGCCTGGCGTTCCGCTTCAAAGCGCGCGATAACCTCTTTGGTGTCCATCCCGAGCTTGATGACCTTCACCGCGACGCGCCGTCGGATCGGTTCGGTCTGCTCGGCCGCGTAGACGACCCCCATCCCCCCTTCGCCGAGCCGTTCCAGCACGCGATACGGACCGATCCATTCAGGGATCTGCTCGATCGTTGACGCGCGGTGTGCATTCATCAGCTTCGTCGCAACATTACTCGATTGCTCCGCACGCTCGTGCGCCGCCAGCAACCGCCGCAGCCGCACAACCATCGCCGGGTTCGCCGCGTGACGCTCCGCAATAAACAAATCACGACACTCCGCAGGCTGCGCCAGCACCTCCGAAAAAAATTCTTCCTCAAATCGTAAATCGCCTGTGCTCATAAAGG
>JBFWWY010000085.1:0-9371 GCA_050245935.1 Phycisphaerae bacterium
GACATTCAAAAAAAAGGCCGCGTGTCGGCGGATTTGAGGCGGCCTCCTCGCGCAGTCTCGCGTAGAGCGCGCCGCCGACGCCACCGGTGCCGCGCAGGCTGGCGGCAATGTAATCGAGAAACCAGACCCCAATGCGCGGTTCGAGCGACACGAGCGCGAAGCCGCTGATCCGGGCCTGCGTATCATCGGCGACATAGAGAAACGATCGGAATTGCTGCTTGAACGGATTGCGGAGCTTCTCGGGCAGTGCGTCCACTTCAGTCGCGTCGATGCCGGGGAACTGTTCCTTCAGCAGTGCCTGCACCTGCGCAATTTCGCGTGCGTCGAACGGAAGCAAGTCGTCGAAGACGCGGCGAATGCGAAACATCAGCAGATCACGGCCTTTCGGGTGCTGCGCGACAACGCGTCGCGGACGAATTCCATCACCACTTCCGCTGCTTGCAGGCCCGCATATTGCACTGCGGCCATGAAGCCTGCGTCCGGCGAGATGCACGGGTTGGCGTTGACTTCGAGCACGAACGGTCGGTTGTCGCAATCAACGCGAAAGTCCACGCGTGCGTAGCCATGAAGTTGAAACGCATGCCAGCATTGTAATGCCAGATCGCGGAGGTTCTGAAGCAGGCCGTCGTCCGTAGCCGGGAAACCAAAGCGGCGTGGCGTGGCGTGATATTCGAAAGCGGTTTCGTCCCACTTCGCGGCGTAGCCCACGATGTGCGGCTTCTCAGCAGGGAAATCCACGAATTCAATTTCCGCTGGGGGCAGGAGAACGGGCCCCTTCGCGCCGGCGTAGATTGCGAGGTTGAATTCGCGCCCCTCAATGAACTCTTCGGCGAAAACTTCGCCGAAACAGGCGGCGGCGCGATCCAGCGCAAGGTCGAGATCGTGGCGATCGTTTACGGCAACGACGGCCTGATCGTCGATGCCTACTGATGCGTCTTCCCAGACCGGCTTGATGATGAATTTGCCTGGTGCAATCGATGGGGTTTCCATCTGTGCCGACGGCCTCTGCGGGACGAAACAGGAAGGTGTCGGAATCCCGCAGCGCTCAAGCCAGCATTTTGTCAGGAGCTTGCTTGTCGTGATTTGCAGCGCGGCGCTGCCTGTGCCGGTGAAGGGAATGCCCAGCACTTCGAGCAACGCAGGAACGACATGGCCCAGGCGCGCGACGCCGTTTAGAGACTCCACGAGATTGATCGCGACATCGGGGGCCTGCGCGGTCAGCGCTTCCTGCAACGCCGCGAGATTCGCATCCACGGGCAGCAACGCGACTTCGTAGCCGGCGCTTGTCAGGGCGGCGGTAACGAGGTCCGCCTGAACCAGCGCATCGGCTACATCCGGGCGGCTTTGGTCGTCGATGCGATCGTGAAGAATGACGGCTTTCACGCAGCGGACCCGTGTGAAGCGAGTTCGCGATGCGTCTTGCGATTCGCGAGCACGCGTTGCGTCGCGGAGCGCATCACATGCTCAATCAGCTTGACGTACGGCACGCCGATCTGGTTGCAGAGAATCGGCAGATCGGAGTGCTCCGGATGCAGTCCCGGCAGCGGATTGATTTCCATCACGAAGAGATCGCCGGCTTCGTCAGCGCGGATGTCCACGCGGCCGGCGTCGCGACAGCCGAGGGCACGCCACGCCTGCAATGCGAGCGTTTCGGCGCGGTTGCACCAGTCGGCATCGGGAATCGAATAGCGGCAGAGTTCCTCGCAGTTTTCCTTGTTCGCGTACGTGCAGGCGTGCGGTTCCGCGCCGGACAGCAACTCGACTTCGAGCGTGCCGATCGCCGTAGCGTCCACACCGCTGCCCGTAATGCCGACGGTGAATTCGCGGCCCGCGAGGAACGGTTCGACGAGTGCCGGCTGATGGAACGTCGCAATGAGTCGAGCGCAGATTTCGCGCAATTCGCGATGATTGGTGACGCGGGATGCGCTATCCACCCCTTTCGACGTGCCTTCCGCGATCGGCTTCACGAACAGCGGGAAGGGCAGATCGACCCTGTCAGCTTGATCGGCTGTCGCGACTTCGGCGAAATCGGTCGTGGCGACGCCGCAATCGCGTAACACGCGCTTGGTCAGGCCCTTGTGCAGCGAGAGCGCCGCCGTGAGCGGGTCGGAGAACGTGTAGGGAATTTCGTAGAGGTCGAGGATTGCGGGCACTTGCGCCTCGCGCCCCGTGCCGCGAAGCCCGTCGCAGATATTGAACACGAGATCCCAGCGATCGCCGTGGACGAGGCGGCGCGTGAGATCGCGCGCGTGGCCGATGCGGTCGGTTTCGTAGCCGAGCTCGTTCAGCGCGTTTTCGAGCGCGTCGATCGTGTCGTCGCGATCGAATTCAGCGGTTTCCTCTTCGCCGTGCCCTTCGGCAAGGTATGCACTGCGTAAATCGTAGGTCAATCCAATTTTCATGAGCATTCTTTTCCTGTTCGCAGCTCGGTGTAGAGCTGTTGGTGCCATTTGTCGGCTTCATCGCGGCGCATGTCGAGAACCTGCAGAATCGTGCTGCCCGGCGGAAAAACTTCGGCGGGGCAGCGACTCGCATCGATCCCGTCGATGCCGCGATCGGTGTACGTGTACGGGTAGAGGCGGCAGACGATCGGCCGGACATCCACCGGCATCG
This sequence comes from Phycisphaerae bacterium, assembly GCA_050245935.1. Taxonomy (GTDB): domain Bacteria; phylum Planctomycetota; class Phycisphaerae; order UBA1845; family Fen-1342; genus JALHOX01. The sequence continues at coordinate 2,614 of JBFWWY010000085.1, forward strand.
AGCAGCCGGCGTCGCCGAGGAATGTGCAGTCGCCGTTTTCGCGCCGTTTCAGAATCGGGCGGGTGCCATCATCGTTAAACGCGCCGCGCTGCCAGGTGGAGTCGTCGTCCTGATCGATGTAGTCAGGGTTCTCCGGCGGCTGGTCGTGCCAGAAATCGTTGCGGCCGGTGAACCGTGCGATGCGGGCGCGATCACCGACCGAGACGAACACTTCGCTCGTCTGGCAACAGGTTTTCCCGATCTGCGCATGTTTGGCGCAGCCCCACAACTCATTCGCTTGCATGTGACAATATCCCCAGATGATTCGCTGCGTTTCGGCTCATTGCGTACCGGCCCCCCGCTCGGCGCGGGGGGTTCGGTTCAGCACGACCGCGAGCACGATTTCAAGGCGTCATGTTTCTGTGGGGCGGGATTTCAACCCGCCTCCTCAGTGCAAATGGCTATCCCATGTGCGACGCCGTGACCGGGTCGTAGTAGCGATAGGTTTTGCCTTCGTAGTTCCGAAGCTGGACGTAATCGCCGTCGCGACCGACAAGGGTGTTCGGATAGACCGGCGTTTTGCCGCCACCGCCGGGCGCGTCGATGACGTACGTCGGCACCGCGTAGCCCGTGGTGTGGCCGCGCAAGCCGGAAATAATCTCCAGCCCCTTTTCGATTGTCGTGCGGAAGTGTGCCGAACCCGAAATCGGGTCGCACTGGTAGATGTAGTAAGGCCGCACACGGATTTTCAACAGACCCTGCACGAGCTTTTCCATCGTCTCGACGTTGTCATTCACGCCCTTGAGCAGAACGATCTGCGCACCGAGCGGAATGCCCGCGTCGGCCAGACGACCGCACGCCTGCGCGACTTCCGGCGTCAGCTCGTTGGGGTGCATGAAATGGATGCTCATCCACAGCGGGTGGTACTTCTTCAGCATCGAGCACAATGCCGGCGTGATGCGCTGCGGCAACACGGCGGGAATTTTCGAGCCGATGCGCAGGAATTCCAGGTGCGGAATGTCCTTGAGCCGCGACAGAATCCACTCCAGCCGGTCGTCGTTCATCGTGAGTGCATCCCCTCCGGAGAGCAACACGTCGCGAATTTCCGGGTGGGCGGCGATGTATTCGAGTGCCTGTTCGTACTGCTTCGTGTTGAAGTGGTACTCGCCGGTCTGACCGACCATGCGACCGCGCGTGCAGTAGCGGCAGTAAGTCGCGCAGAAATTCGTCACGAGGAAGAGCACGCGGTCGGGGTAGCGATGAACCAGACCCGGCACGGGCATATGCCCATCTTCGCCGAGCGGATCGTCCGCTTCGCCGGGGCCTTGCGTGAGCTCGCCGGACTTGGGGATCATCATGATGCGCAGCGGATCATTCAGATCGCCGCGATTGATGAGCGAAGCGTAGTACGGCGTCACGCCGACGGGGAGTCCGCCGCCCATGCGTTCGACCGCGAAGCGTTCGTCTTCCGTCAGGCCGAAAACCCGCTCCAGCCCGGCCTGATCGCGCAAACGATGCCGAAGCTGCCAGCGCCAGTCGTTCCAGTCGGCAGGCGTTGCGCCCTCGAAATAGGCACTGCGGAACTCGGCGCGCGGATTCTTCGCGGTGTTGACGACGCGGCGCTTCCGGCGCGGTCGCGCGGGTGCTGCCGCATGTCCGTGGCCGTTCCCGTTTCCGTTCGAGAATCTGGGTTGGATGTCCAATACGCTAAGAGACAGATTGCGGTGAGAACCGCCAGGCTCCGTGTCGGAGCCGCAGGAGTGTTCGTCCATTCTTGGTCATGAACCTCTCGGGGAGGTTCGCCGGGCCGAGCTGTCCGAGTTACACACGGACGAGATATTGGCCGACCTGCGAACGCGCCGTTATTTGCATGAATATTGTATTCGGTTTTTCAATAGTCAAGAGTTAGTTTTCTTTCTGCCGCTTATTTCTACAAATTTATTTCGGAGGCAGGCGCTGTCAGGTTTGAACCGCTGCCCGCAAACCTTGGATGGAGCTTATCTTGCCTGCAAGATGGACGTGTCCGCCTCGCGTTCCCAACGCCGAAAGCAGCGTATTCCAGCTTACGACTTAGCTGACTTCGCGCGACTGGAACATGGCCACGCCGAGCGCCATCACGGCGAGCGCGTAGATGATCGAGTATGAAATGACCCAGCCGACCTGCTCGAGCGGGATGATCATCTCTTGTGTCAGTGCGTCGCCGGCCCACGTGAACTGGAAGTTCGGCACCAGGCCGTAGAGCACCTGATAGATCAGCCCTTCGTCGACAAACCTGCCGAAGAAGTAATCCGAGACGAGACCCAGGACGAACACGCCGGCACAGAGCGTCAGCGTGACCACGAGAGAAAACCGCGTGGCGAGCGCGACCGCGAAAGAGGTGAGAATGAGCACGGCACCGAAGATCATCGCCACTGCAAAGGCGATCTGACGGCCGAAATCCTCGGGCGAGTCGTCCCCTTTGACGAACCCTTGCAGCGGCGACTGGAGGTTCCACTTCATGTCGAAACTCAGTGCTGCGAGCAGGGCCAGCGTCGCGAGCGGGACGATCCAGGTTGCCAGCGTTGTGGAAAAATGCCACCCATAGACGTAATTTCCCCACAATGCAGCACTTAGGCTCAGCAAAAGCGCGAGGCCTCCGAAGACGATGACCGGCATATCGTACGGGTCGGCGACCGTTTCGAGGACGCCGTGCCGGACGGTGAGGAGAAACACGACGCAGAGAAAATAGTAGGAAAAGAGGATCGCGCCGCTGACGCCGAGAAACTTGCCGAGCAGGAAGGTCGTGCGGTTCACGGGATTGGATACGACGGTGTGGACGGTGTGGCTTTCAATTTCGCGGGTAATTACGCCGACGGCACTGAACACGCTCGCGAAGAGTCCGTATAGCAGAAGCGTAGACAGGCCGACGTCCATCATGATTTTGATGTCGCTGCCGCGATCGAGCGAATACGTGGCGAGGCTTGGGTTCAGGATCAGCAATCCCACCGCGACCCACATCAACACGCCGTAAATCGGCTGACGGATCGTTTCGACGAAGGTATTGGCGATGATTGCAAAAAGTTTGTAGAACATTGTTGGCGTTGTCTGAGTTCGTTATTTTGCCCGGTTCGTGAGCGACCCGGTACGACCCGCGACGCGAGGCGGCATTATGCTCCGCTTTGCCCCGGATCACAAGATTGGATACGGGGTCCGGTCAAGACGAGTTCGGTGACTCTTCAGATTGCCTTTGCTTTGTATGAATAAGGAACGCGCGTGAACGAAAGCAAACATGCCCGCGCTCGCAATGCCGCGATTCTCGGCATACTCCTGCAAGTCGTTGCCTTCGTGGTCCTTATCGCGATTCGCTTCGTGTTGGACTCATCCGGTGCCGAAGCGCTGGCGTGGCTGGTTTTTGCCGGCATTCCGATCTGGTTCGCGAGCCTGCTCTTACTGCGACAGAAAGAACTCGCCGATCTGGAATTGCACGATCTCGAAGACCTGCAGCGCGAACGGGCCGTGGTCGGCGCGAGCGAGGGGATGTTCGACAAGGAGGGGGCCGGGGGCCTGGGATACCGTGTCGCGCAAAATCGTCTTGAATGGATGATTCGCTGGCTCGTGCCCGGCTTCAGCGTCTTCAACGGCCTTTTGCTGCTCGGCCTTGCCTACGTCCTCTGGGTGGCAAAAGGGATCGCGCTGATGGGCGAGGGCGAGATCAGGCTGGCCCGTCTGCCGCTCGCGATCACAATTCTGTCGGTGCTGATGCTGCTGTTTTTCCTGATGTCGCGGTACGCCGCGGGTCTGGGAAAAATCGACACCTGGAAAGTCCTGCGCGGCTGCGGCTCCTATGTTTTTGGAAATGCCGTCGCGACCGCCGGATTGCTGATCTGCCTGGCAGTCTTCTGGTACGCCGACAATCCGGATTGGGAATGGTGGTATGTTCGGATTGTTCCGATTCTGATGGCCCTGCTCGGCGTGGAGACGCTGATCAATGCCATCCTGGATATTTATCGACCGCGAAAAGCCGGGTTCGAGCCGCGCGCCGCGTTTGACAGCCGTTTGCTGGGACTGTTCGGCGAGCCGGGCGGGTTCGCCAGCTCCATCGCGGAAGCGATGAACTACCAGTTCGGATTTGAGATTTCCAAGAGCTGGTTTTACCAGCTTGTGCAGAAATATATTCTGCTGCTCGTCGGTGCGGGCGTGCTGGCGCTCTGGTTGATGTCGACGGTGGTCATCGTGTATCCCGGCTATCATGCGATCGTCGAAAAATACGGTCAGCAGGTCAACCCCGATGAACCGCTTGGGCCCGGGCTGCATTTCAAGCCGCCGTTTCCGCTGGCTGTTGCAAAGTTTTACGAAACCGGCGTTCTGCAGGAGATGCTGATCGGCTATCGCGATATCGACGCGGAACCGGAAGAAGAGAATTTTGTGGACGGTCAGCCGGTCGTGGTCCTGTGGTCGCAGGAACGGCATCGCGGGCTGGATCATTTCAATTTTCTGATTTATCCGAAAGAAACAGAAGACGCGACAAGCGATCGCGGCGCGCCTGTCGCGTCGACCCAGCCGACGGACGTCGACCGTGCACCGGGCCGGCAGAACGATTCGCTGTTCGACATTTCCGATACGAGCGCATCGGTGCCGGTGAACATGGTGCGGATGATCATCTCCATTCAATACAAGATTGATCCCGCGAATCTCAAGCAATTCACGCGCCAGGCCAAGTCGCCGGAAGAGACGCTGCGCAACATTGCGTGGGCGGAAGTGGTCAAATACAACGCGTCGCACGACATCGACACGTTGCTTGGAGAAGCACGCTCAACGTATAGCGACGATGTCGGCCGCAAAATCGCAAACCGGGTAAAAGAGCTGAATCTCGGCCTCGATATTGTTTACGTCGGGATGTACAACGTTCATCCGGAGACGTCGGTCGCGGAAGCCTATCGCGGCGTCATCGACGCGACACAAAAGCGCGTCACGGCCATTCGCCAGGCGCTCGTTGCCGAAAGCGAGGCGCTGTCACAGGTTGCCGGGGACAAGCGGCGTGCCCGTTCGCTCGTGCTGGCAATCAATCAACTGAACGCCGCTGACCGCGAATCCGAAGCGGCCCTGCTGGCACTTGGTGCGGCTTCTGTTGACGAGACCCTTGCGGACTTGAAGCGATTTGAGCAAGTCCAGCCGATTCTGGAGGACTATGCGGTCGCCGAAGAGCGATTGCGCCGCACGGAACTGGCACACGAGATGATTCGTCAGGAGTTTGAGGCGGGGATCGGTACGGATCTGGAGCGGAAAGCGCGCGGCGAGACCGCCCTGGCGGAGGAACAGGAAAATCTGCGGCGCGTGGAAGCGGAGTTGGCTGATGCGCTGGCACCGCTTCGCAAAAACGCGGACATATCTGATGAACGCTTTCACGCGCTGCTGACGCTGGCGCGGGCGCAGACGCGCAGCGCGCTGTGGAATCGTTATCTGATCGATGAGATTCCCCGGCTGGAGGGCGCATCGGCAGCGATGTTGGCGCAGGGGCAGGCCGAGCGCTGGGAAATGGAGATGCGTGCGGAATCGATTGTGCGCCGCACGCAGATCGAGGGTGAGGTGTTCGCCACCGCGCCGCACATTTACAAACTGCGTGAGTACTTTCAAACCCTCGCGGAGGGGTTGAGGAACAAACGAAAATTTTTCCTCGCGTTTCCGCAGGATGATCGCAACGTCAAGGTTCGCGTGGTCGCGGAAGATCAGGCGGGCATCGGTATCGATAGCGCACTTTCACCGTAACGATGGGCCGCCCGTGATCGATTGCCCACTTTGAGTTTCTGGTTAGCGAGATGGATTTATGAAACGGTTGTCACTACCGCTTTTCTTTGTGCTCATTGTCGTCGGCTGTCTCGTGTACGCATCGACCAGCGTCGTGCGCTTCAACGAGCTGGCCGTTCGCTCGAAGTTCGGCAAAGCCTCCCCGGAGAGCGTCATTACAAAACCGGGCTGGTATCTGAAGTGGCCGGCACCGATCGAAACGATCAAGAAATACGATGCGCGGCTGCGCACCACCGACACGCCGGAGAGCGAGATCAAAACGCTTGACGGCAAGAACCTGATTGTCAGTGCCTTTGCCCTGTGGCGAATCGAAGATGCGTACAAATACTTCGTCCGCGTCGTCGACGACAAGGAAGCGGAAAAGCAGCTTCGAACACGTCTCGGGCAAGTGCGGTCGGCGATGATCGGCAAGCGGGAGATGGGCGACTTCATCAATCTCGATCAGAACGTCGTGCAGCAGAACTGGAGCCAACTGGAAACCGACATTCTGGAAGCTGCTGCGCCTGGAATTCTGCAGGATTACGGGATCGAGCTGGTCAGTGTCGGGATCCGTCGGATTTCGCTGCCGGAATCGGTTACGCAGTCTGTTTTCCAGTCGATGGTGCAGACTGCCAACAATCTCGCGCAGCGTTATCAGAAGGAAGGTGAATCGGAAGCGACGGCGATCACCTCGCGCGCCCAGGCCGATCAGCGGCAGATTCTCGCGTTTGCCGCAACCAAGGCAGACGCCATTCGATCGGAAGGACGCCGCGCGTCGAACAGAATTCTGGAAGGACTGGAGAACAGCGACCGCGAGTTCTACGAGTTTCAGCAGTTGTTGAACACGCTGCGGATTGCATTGAGCCAGCGCACGACATTTTTCCTGGATGCAAACAGCCCGCTGTTCAAGCCGCTGGTGGATCCGCTGACCCCGAGTAATCAGTCGGCGGTCCCTGCCGCGCCGACGACGACGAATCGTCAGGATGAGGAATAATCGCGATGGCGGCAGTTTCCAA
>JBFWWY010000086.1:0-9359 GCA_050245935.1 Phycisphaerae bacterium
TCACCGCGAGTTGTTCCTGTGTCTGCGGCACAGCGATTCTCCTGTTATTACTGAAGTCGTGCGGGCAGACTGCCCACACTCCCCGTTCAGATGGTAGACATTATTTCGCCTGCAAAGGACCGAGTATCGCAGTATATCGAACGCCCCGCGCCGCCGCCATAAACCGCGAATGACTGTTACAATCAGAAAACGTGAAAGACGAATCGATAGGCGTGCCGCACCGGCGGAACGCCGCAGGGTCCCCGGAATCATTGCCCGCTTATGTTGCTCATCCCCATCGGCACCGACGTTCGGCTGCGACGCTCGCCCGTCGCGAACCATTTTCTGATCCTCGCGAACATTGTGATTTTCGCGTTCACCGACGTGATTCGCACGCCGATCGGCATGGTGCTGAAAGAATACTGGACACTCGATGCGGGCCGGCCGCTGTTCTGGCAGTACATCACCTACCAGTTCATGCACGGCGATTTCCTTCATCTGCTCGGCAATATGCTGTTCCTGTGGATTTTCGGGAACGCGGTCTGTGATCGCATGGGCTCGATCGCGTATCTGCTGTTTTATCTCGCCGGCGGCATTTTTGCGGGAATTACGTTTGCCTGGGTTGCGGAAAATCCGATCGTCGGCGCGTCCGGCTCGATCGCCGCAGTCACGACGGCATTTCTCGCACTCTACCCGCGCGTCCAGATTCACATGTTCATCTGGGTGTTCTTTTTCATCACGCGTTTCGCGTTGCCGGCGTCCGTTTTGATCACCCTCAAGATCATTCTGTGGGACAACATCATCGCGCCGTCGATCCACAGCGGCCCGATGCAGAACGTCGCGCACTCCGCGCATCTCGGCGGCTACGCGTTCGGCTTTATCGTCGCGATCACGATGCTGTATTTACGCGCCTTGCCCCGGAATCAGTTTGATTTGCCCGCATTGTGGGATCGCTGGCGTCGGCGTGAAGGGTACGTGATGCCCGTGCCTTCGCCGGTGGGTCGCGCGCGGCCGATCCGGATCGACGCGATCGAGTCGCACCCGTTGCACGAAATGCCGCTCAGCGAAAACGAGCAACTGCGGGAAACTGTTGTCGACGCGCTGCGCCGGCGCGATTACGAAGCCGCCACGCGCGATTACGCGACGCTGCTCGACGTCGAGCCGGCGCTCACGTTGCCGCGCCCCCAATTGCTCGACCTCGCGAACTATCTCGCGCAAACCGCCCAACACGCACTCGCCGCGACGGCATACCAGCAGTTCCTCGCGGCGTATCCGCAATCCGCGGACGCCCCGCAGGTACACTTGCTGCTCGGGATGATTCTCAATCGCTATTTGCGCGATTATCGCGGTGCGATCCAGCATCTGGAACGTGCGGCGGTGCGACTATCGCGCGATGCGGAAAAGCAGCTCGCGCGCCGAGAGTTGGAGCAAGCGACAACGCGGCTGGGTTGATGCACGCGGGCCCAGCGCGATCAATGCAATCTTTGTGGGAAGGGAAGCAGTAGGGTGGGTAGAGCAAAGCGAAACCCACCAAGACGGTTCGGTTTTACGATATCGAGGCACGTTCCGCGACGGGCTTCTCCCGCATCGTTTCCACCCGCCGCCCGAAGATCATGAGAATGATCCACAACAGCACTGTCCCGCCGATCAACCCGACCCACCACGGCTGATTGAACTCACGCAGCAGAAAGTCGCCGACAAGGATTGACGTTCCTGCAGTCACCAGCGCATACGGCATTTGCGTCCACACGTGTGCATCGAGCGTGCAGCCGCTCGCCATCGAAGAAAGTACGGTCGTATCGCTGATCGGGGAACAGTGATCGCCGAAGACGGCCCCCACCAGAACCGCCCCGACCGTCGCATAGAAAATGTCATGCGCTTCCAGCGAACTGGTGGGGTCCGCGTCCATGCCCATCGTCAACCGCGCACCGAGCGTGACGGCGATCGGACAGAGAATCGTCATCGTGCCCCAAGATGTCCCGGTCGCGAACGACACAACGGCCGCCGACACAAACGTCGCCAGCGGCAACCAGCGGGCATCAAACTGAAGCCGATTCTTCAGATATTCCTCGGCGACGGCACCGACTTGAAGGTCTTCCGTACCCGCCGAAAGCGCCCAAGCGAGCGCCAGCACGATTAACGCCGGAAAAACCCGAGCAATGCCGTCATTCATCCCTTCAAACGTCGCACGGACATTCGCGGCACCCGTCGACAGGTTGATGATGACCCCCGCCAGCAATGCGGCGAGCGCAGCATACAGCAGGGAAACATACGTATCGCAATTGCCGAGTACCATGATGAGTTGCTCGAGCCGATCCCGCCAACTGAAGGAGTATACAGTTCCCGTGGCACGACCATTCTCGGCAACGCTTGCGAGGAATGCCTCGGAACCATTCGTCGGCGAATATTGACCGGCCGCGACCGCGTCGCGCAGCGCAGCATTACCCGGCGTCCAACCGGTGAGAAACAGCAACGAGACCACGCCAACGACGATGACCGCGATCGGTACGATCGCATACCAGGCGCGCCCGACCGGCTGGACTGTCTGCAGTGCGAGATCTTCAGGAATCACGGGATTCGTGTAGGCCTCTCGCTCGGCTTTGAGCATCGGACCAAAATCGCGCCGCGTCCACGAAACGAGAAAAACCATAATGATCGCGAGCAGCGCATAATAGCGATAGGGGATGCTGGCCCAGAAAATCGTGAACCCGGTTGCGCCCTGCAGAAATGACGGTCGTTCCGCGGCACCGAGTTTTCCCAGGCCTTCGTCGATCATGCTGATTTCAGTTGCGAGCCATGTGCCGATCAGGATCGACGATACCGGGGCGGCAGTCGAATCGACGATGTATGCCAGTTTCTCCCGGCTGATGCGCAGACGATCGAAGACCGGACGCATCGTCGGGCCGACGATCATGCAGTTCGCATAATCGTCGAAGAACACAAACAGGCCGCTGAACCAAGCGGTCGTTTGCCCACCCCGACGGTCCGACGCAAACCGCGCCATCGCGTTCACCACCGCACGTGTCCCGCCGGATGCCTCGATGACCCCGACCATGCCGCCGATCGTGAGCGTGAACAGGACAACAAGCGTATGGTTGGTCCCGTCGTCACCGGTGAAAGCGCCCACCAGATAACCTTCAAAACCTTTGCGGATGGAATTCACGATATACGGCACCAGGGCTTCCGGCGCTCCACCCGGCTGCATCGTGCCCGACTCAAACGGACGTATCATGAACGCGGCAATCAGAATGCCGATCAGCAATGCAGGAATGACCTGACGCATCGCAATCGCGATGACGATCGCCGCGAACGCCGGCAACAAAACGGCAAGATCGTAATAGGTGGCCGGGGTCGCCGCCGGCGCGGGGCCGCTGGTCGGTGTCAATCCGCCGCCCGTCGGTTGATCCACGGCGGGACGACCATCGTTCGCGGACCCCGTGGCGCTTTCTCGCGCGATCGGTTCCTCGCTGCTGACTGTGTTGTCCTGCAGTGAGAATCCAAGCGCCAACGCACCCACGAGGATCAGCGGCAGAAGATAGAGAAATCCTGAAAGTCGCCCCGTCAGCTTCGAGTGATGGAGCGAGAATCTTGTGAGCGGCTTCATGCCCCGCAAAGGTAGTGACCGTTCGGAACAGCGTCAAACCTTCCGGCGGCGCTGATGCCGCGTCGATCATCGCATGGAACGGACGTCCCCATAACAATTTTTCCGGAAATCACCACGAAGTTCCGTATTAATTCTGGTAGGCTTACAAGAACGGACACCGTCGTGTTTGACAACATCGGCGGCTGAAAACCCGGCGAACCAACGATAGCCCGCCACCATTACGATGGACTGATGTGAATAGCCATGCCGCGCCATCCAATTCTTCGCGTCAGTCGGCCGCGGCGGACACCCCGCCGACGCACGACGCTGCGAACGGACAAAACGGAAATGGCCATTCCGGTACGCCGGACCGGATTCGCTTGACGCCGGATGAAGTTCGTGCCGCACTGTCGCATTACAACCTCGGAAAAATTCTCAGCGCCAAAACCTACCCCCGCGGATCGCGCCACAGCCCGAAGCTGCTGCTTCGCACGGATCGTGGCCGCTTCCTCCTGAAGCGCCGCGCGGATGGCAAGGACGACCGCGCGCGCGTGGAATTCGCGCATGCCTTGATGCATCATCTTCGCGGCAGCAAGTTTCCGCTCCCGGGTCTGATGCGCAGCCGCGAAGGACATCCTGCCATTGAAATCCACGGGCACGTGTATGAAGTTTTTGAGTACGTCGACGCGCAGCGGTACAAAGGGTCGCTCGAAGAAACCATGCATGCCGGCTACGTGCTGGGCCGTCTTCACGCGCGAACAAAAGGTTTTCGCCGGGAAAACCCGCCTGCGGCGTTGAACTATCACGATCGCCAGGATGTCATCGACGGGCTGGGCGCAATTCCAAGCATCACGTCCAGCCTCGACTCCGTCGTCGGACATGAAACCGAATTGCTGATGACAACGATCGAACTCGCCGATCGCTACCGCGAAAGCGCCGACGCCATCCGCGCCGCCGGATATGACAGCCTCGAACACGTTGTCCTTCACGGCGATTGGCATCCCGGCAACATGCTTTTCACGAACAACCATGTCGCGGTGGTTCTCGACTTCGATGCCGCACGCCCCGGCCCGCCGATTGTCGAAGTCGCGAACGGCATGCTGCAGTTTTCGATGTTGCGTTCCGAACACGACCCCGTGAATTGGCCGGCGTTCTTCGACGAAACGCGAATGCGGCGTTTCCTCATCGGCTACTCGCTTCGTTTGCGCCTTCCGCAGGAGCAGCGGCAACTGATCCCCGATTTCATGATCGAATCCCTCATCGCCGAAACGTCCGTCCCCATTGCAGTCACAGGTTCATTCGGACACATGCCCGGCTTCGGCGTGCTGCAGATGGCAAAACGGAAAGTGCGTTGGTTGCTGGAGAATAAATCGCGCATGCAACGCTGGCTCGCGGAATAATAAATCTGTGGTGGTACAGTTTTTCACCCGGCAAACTGGGAGACCGAGGCTCCCGCCGAGATTTCGCAGGATGAGTCGCATTCGTGGGGTGCGTAGATTTTGTAGGGTGGGTCGAGCGGAGCGAAACCCACCGTCTCCCCCGAATTGCCAATCGACGAAAACAGCCGCGCATCATTTCCCCCGATCAGCCGATGCTCCGCTTCACGCATATCCATCACGCTCCACGCGAGCCCTGAAGCAATGATTTGCGCTACCACCAGTTGCTTGAGCTGACAAGATGCGCCGCGCCGCGCACAGCCGTTGCCAAGGTCACACTGCGCGATTGCCGGGTTCGATGCATTGCCGGAAAACGCCAGCAGGAATGCGCCAAACTGCACCAGACCTGCGAAGGGAATCCACAATCTCGGCGTTTCGACATTCGTAAACCCCACGGTCGCCAGCATCAGAAAAAGCGTGACACAAACGAGCCAGGTTCCGCTCGTGCGGTTGGTACAGGTCTCGTCTTGATGAATGCCCATCCCGCGCATCAGTCCCCACCACACCGCCGGACCGCAGAACAGCAAAAACAGCGGTATCCCCAGAAGCTGCCACACGAACGGCATCGCATCCGCGCCGCGCGTCACGCGCGCTTGCGCCTCCGCCACCGCCCGCACCGTCGCCAACCAATCGATCCCGCTGAAGGCCTGCAGCGCAAGCACGCCGAGCACCAATCCCGCGAACCCGGCGACAATCCGCACCGCTTCCCGCCGCAGCAACCCCCTCCGAACCCCCCGCGCCAAGCGGGGGGCCGAAACGTCCGGACCTTTCGCAGCCCGCAGATTCGCAAACAGAATCGGCAACAATCCGGCCAGCAGCAGCAGCATCGCAATCCAGAAATGAATCAACCCCACCATCGCGAACAGCACCAGGCTCGCGCCCGCGAGCAGTGCCCGCGTGAACAGACGCCAATTTACATCATTCTCGCGCACCGTGATCGGCCACAGCCAGACCATGATCCCGACCGTCAGGAGCTGTGCCGGATCCTTTCCCGGGGCAAACAACATTGTCATCGGCGACACGACAATGCAAAACGCGAGCGCCGCCGCAACGTTCGGCGATACAGATCTGCGCGCCGCGAAGTACCACGGCACAAACGCCAGCACCCAGCCGAGCTGCAGCACATACGCCAACAGAAAACCGGCCTGCAAAACGAGCGCATCGGCCCCGCGCTCCGTCAGCGGCGTGAGGCGCATCCAATCGGGATTCACACGAACCGCTTCAAAAATGTGAAACGCCAGCCACGTCATCGCCGGCGGATTACTGGCAACGCGCGTGCCTTTCTCCGTCGCGTCGGCCGAAAGTACATATCCGGGGAACGCTTGCAGATACGTTGAAAGTGCGCGGATTCTGTCGGCTTCCAGCACAAACGCGCCGTCGTGCGACGGCGAGACAAAATTAAATGCATGCTGCGACACATAGCGCGGCGGCGCGAGAAAATTCCAGATCGCAATTGCGACGACCGCGACCAGCATCAACCAGAACGGCACAGCGCGACGCGACGGTGTCCGCACTGCAAACCACGCCAGCAGCAATATCGGCACCAGCCAAGGAAGCCGCAGCGCGCGAATCAGATAGAACGGCGAATAGAGATAAGTAAACTTGCCCGGCTTCCCCAGCGGCACGTCGAGCGCCGCCAACGCGAACAGCGCCGCGATGGGTATCAGCGTGACGGAGATCAACAACCGCGACCGCGTCGAACTCATCCGCTCATCGTATCGCAAATCGATGGAGCGAGATGATCAGGTCCGCATTCCCTTTTCCCGATCAGAGCCGCGCCCGTAAGGAAGCGGAGGGCTTTTCCCGATCAGAGCCGCGCCCGTAAGGAAGCCGAGGCCCTTTTCCCGATCAGAGCCGCGCCCGTAAGGAAGCGGAGGGCACGTTCATCGTCGGCCACGCGTTCGTCCTCCCGAAGAAATTGAGCGCGGGTTCTGGCAACGGCTTCGTAGCTTTTTCATCTTTGCGCCCCATTGAGCGTCACTGCGCTTCCTCACGGGCGCGGCGCTGATCCTGCCTGCGGCACGACAAGCCGCGCGGCGTCCGCTATTCTCAATCGCATGCCGCCGACCCGCGATGAAATCTGGGAAAAGTTTGTCGAAGCCGTCCCGTACGAGCTCTATTCGTTTCAGGAGGAGGCGTTGCTCGCATGGTTCGAAAGCGAAGACGGCGTACTCGTTTGCGCACCGACCGGCATGGGCAAAACACTCATCGCGGAAGCCGCGATATTCGAAGCATTGCACACCCGCACGCGGCTTTATTACACGACGCCATTGATCGCGCTGACCGACCAGAAGTATCGCGAAATTCGCGACCGCGCCGTCGCGTGGGGATTCGACGAACGCGACGTCGGGCTGATTACCGGCAATCGCAAGGAAAATCCCGACGCGCTCGTCCGTGTCGTCGTCGCCGAGATTCTCGTGAATCACTTGTTGTCCGACGAAGACAATCTCGCAAACATGCCGAACGTCGGCGCGGTCGTGATGGACGAGTTTCACAGCTTCAACGATCGCGAACGCGGCATCGTCTGGGAGCTCGGGCTGGTCATGCTGCCGAAGCACGTGCGCGTGATGCTGCTGTCGGCGACGGTCGGAAATCCGTGGGATTTCGCAGATTGGCTCAACAAAAAGCACGATCGCAAACTGGCTGTTGTGCTCACCGACGAGCGCCGCGTGCCGCTCGAATTCAACTGGATCGAAGACAAACTGCTGCCCGAACAGCTCACGCGCATGGTCGATGACGATCGCACGCCGGCGCTCGTTTTCTGCTTTAATCGCGATGAATGCTGGGAAGTCGCGGAAAAACTCAAAGGCCTGCCGCTCACGAGCGCCGCGCAACGAAAGGAAATCGAAGCAGCGCTGGAGCCGTTCGCTGACGACCTCACCGAAGGCGTCGGCCCCAAGCTGCGCCAGATGCTGCTCCGCGGCGTCGGCGTTCACCATGCCGGCGTATTGCCGCGCCACAAAATGATCGTCGAGGATCTCTTCCTGCAGAAACTCGTGCCCTTTGTCGTCTGCACCGAAACACTGGCGGCGGGCATCAACCTGCCGGCACGATCGGTCGTCCTCAGCACGCTGATCAAAGGGCCGCCGCGCGAGAAGAAGCTGATCCCCGCGTCGAGTGCGCATCAGATGTTTGGCCGCGCGGGTCGGCCGCAGTTTGATACGAACGGATATGTGTACGCGGTTGCGCACGACGATGACGTCAAGATCAACAAATGGAAGGAAAAATACGACAAGATCGATCCGAATTCGAAAGACCCCGGCATCATGCGGGCACGGAAAGACCTGGAACGCAAGAAGCCGTCACGCCGCAAGACCGAGCAGTATTGGACCGAGGGGCAGTTCAAAACGCTGATCGAAGCGGGCCCCGCGAAGTTGCTCAGCCGCTCGATGATTCCGTATTCGGTACTGATTTTTCAGATGACGCGCGACAATGATCTGCGCAGAATCCGCGAGATTCTCGCGAAGCGCTTCAATTCGCTCGAGCACATCGAAAAGTTCCAGAAGCAGCTCGAATTCATGATCGATAACCTCGCGGCGCTCGGTTACATCACGCGGCCCGCCGGCGACGACACGCACGTCGTGCTCGACGAGTCGATTTACAAACTGCTGACGTTTCGCAGCGTCGATCCGCTTTACGGCGCGTATCTCTGCAAGACGCTTGCCCCCGCCGACGATCGCGAAAAGCTCGTCACGCTCGAATCGGTGCTGGAAATGCCGTGGCCGATCGTTCGCAAAACGCGCATTCCGCGCGACTTCCCGAAGGGGCCGCTGCAGGAAAACGAGATTGAGCCGTTGATGCGCGCGATGGGCGTGAAACTCGATTTCGAAAAGACCGACGAAGAACAAGACGAGCAGCGACGCCACGGCTGGCTCGCCGACGATCCCGACGCCGAAGAATATCCGCCGACTTTTCCGGAGATGCTCAAGATCGCATTCGAAGCAAAACTCGCGGCGCCCGAACCTGTGTTTGTGCAGCCGAAGTGGCTTGCGGGCGCGGCGTTTGACGATTTCAATCGCGAATTCTTCAAGTTTGTGAAGAGCCGCGACCTAGTGAAGCAGGAAGGCCTCGTTCTGCGTCACCTGCTTCGCCTCGCGATTCTGGCGGGCGAATTCTTCACCTTCACCGAGGACCCGTCATACGTCACCTTCAGCGAAAGCGCAACGGACACATGTCGGCGCGTGGATGAAAAGTACACCGATCACTTCCTCGCGGAGGCGGAGGCAACGAAGCAAGCGGCGCTGGAGGGGGTGAGGGGGTGAAGGGGTGAAGGGGTGAAGGGGGGAAGTGGTGGCTTTGCGCTTGGGGTGAAGCGAGGGCACTGCGGTGGGGTCAACGGAAATTGGGAGCCCGTGGCTCCC
>JBFWWY010000087.1:0-9282 GCA_050245935.1 Phycisphaerae bacterium
GCGCCGGCAAACGGTGAAAAACGCCGAACGGTATATCACGGACGAGTTGAAAACCTACGAAGCGGACGCGCTGTCGGCAGAGTCGCGTGGCAAAGAGCTGGAATATGAACTCTTCTGCGCGCTGCGCGATGCGGTCGCCGAGCAGATTCCGGAGTTGCAGCGCGTCGCGGGTGCGATTGCGGAACTCGATATTCTCAACGGCTGGGCGATGCTGACGGCGGAGCGCAAGTACGTGCGGCCGGAATTTGTTGATGCGCCGGTGCTCGAGATTGTCGGCGGCAAGCATCCGGTCGTGGAGCAATTGCTCGATAAGCGGTTTGTGGAGAACGATACCCACCTTGTGGCCCGCGATGGAAATGATGAGGGCGCAGTCGACGATCCTTCGGCGGCGCTGGCGCTGATCACCGGGCCGAATATGGCGGGGAAATCGACCTATATCCGACAAACCGCGCTGCTTGCCCTGCTCGCACATTGCGGCTGTTTTGTACCGGCGCGGCGGATGCGGCTGGGGCTGATCGATCGCGTGTTTACCCGCGTTGGGGCGGCGGATGAGCTGGCGCGCGGGCAGTCGACGTTCATGGTTGAAATGCTGGAGACCGCGAACATTCTGCACAATGCGTCGCCGCGAAGTCTGGTGATTCTTGATGAGGTGGGTCGGGGCACGAGTACGTTTGATGGGCTGGCGCTGGCGTGGGCGATCACGGAACATCTGGCAGTGCGCGTCGGCTGCCGCACGCTGTTCGCGACGCATTATCACGAACTCACCGAACTCGCAGACCTGCTCGACAATGTGGCAAATCTCAACGTCGCGGTGCGCGAATATGAAGATCAGATTGTCTTCCTGCATCGGATCGTCGCAGGGGCGGCGGGGATGAGCTACGGATTGCATGTCGCAAAGCTGGCAGGCGTGCCGCACGCGGTGTTGGAGCGCGGCAATGCGGTGCTGAATGAATTGGAAAAGACATTCTCCGGCGGTGCGCAGCGGCCGGTGCTGGCGGCGGTGCAGCGGCGGCGAACGCGACAGTTGCGGCTGTTTGAAGCACCGGAAGAGGCGGTTGTGCGCGAGTTGCGGGCGCTGTCTGACGGGCAGTTGGAGGATGCGACCGCGGCACTGGAAGTACTGCGGAAGTGGCGGAAGATGGTGTAGAGGGGTGAGGGTTTAGGGTATAGGGTTGAGAAGAGGGGTTCGGGGTTCGGGGTTCGGGGTTTGGGGTTCAGGGTTCGGGAGTGCCGCTGTCCGACGATCTGGAAAATATGGAGCGTGCGGCTGCAGCGTGAGTCTTCCGGCGAATTGGCAGCGCATTTTGGAGCGATGCAAGTTCGACATCATTGGGGAAATCGTCATCCATGCATATCGGTGAGTTTCAGCAGTTGATCGAAACGATGTATTCGGCGAAGGATCGGGAGCGCGGATCGGCAAAGACGTTCTTGTGGTTCGCCGAAGAGGTCGGAGAGTTGGCGAGTGCGATCGCGGGCAAAACGGATCGTGCGAACCTGGAAGAGGAATTTGCCGATGTGCTGGCGTGGCTGGTGACGCTGGCGAATGTCGAAGGGGTCGATCTGGAACACGCGATCCGAAAGTTCACCGCCGAGGGATGCCCGGGTTGCGGTCGGGTCGTCTGCCGCTGCACGACCAAATAGAACGATATACTCCCGTGAACACTCCGATCGCGATTGCATTTCGGATATTCAAGAAGGGTGCCCGCTTCTAGATGCGGAAACAGGAGTAACTGATGAATGACCGATCCCGCATATCGAAGCCGGCACGGTGCATGATGTTGCCAACTGTCGCGATTCTGCTCCTGTCGGCAGTTTCGGTGCATGCCCAGACCATGCAGGTCGTCGATACCCCCTACTACACATTGAAAACTGATCTGCCGGCGGATCGCGCGAAGGAAGCGGCAATTCGCGTGACGAAGATGTTTGAGGAATACCAGAAGCGAACGAGCGACTTTACCCGCACTGTCAATCGCAAGCTGCTGTTCGAGCTCCATGCCAACCGTGATACGTATGTGCGGAGTACCGATGCACCGCAGACGCTCGGCGTGTACACCGGTCAGCGGCTCGTCGCGTATTACCAGAAAAATGACGCCGTCGAAACCTGGCATACGGTACAACATGAGGGGTTTCATCAATTTGTCGATTTCGCGATGGGTCGCGATGCCATTCCCATCTGGGCCAATGAAGGATTGGCGGAATATTTCGGCGAATCGATCTGGACCGGCGACCGGTACTATTCCGGGATCATTCCGCAGAAACGGCTCGAGCGCGTGCAGAAAAAGTTGAAAGCCGATGAATTTCGCTCTCTGGTGTCGATGCTGACGATGTCTCACGCGCAGTGGAACGCGGAGGGGAATTTCAACAATTACGATCAGGCCTGGATGATGGTGCATTTTCTCGCGCACGCGGACAACGGCAAATACGCCGGCGCATTCGGGCGATTCCTGGGCGGTGCCCGCACCGCGCGTTCGCCGGAGGCGTGGTGGATTTCGATTTTCGGGAACAATGTGCGGGCCTTCGAGGATCGCTGGCGCGAATACTGGACGAATCTGCCGGTTCACCCGACGCGAATCGAGCAACTGGAGGCGACATGTTCCACCCTCACCAGCTTCTATGCGCGCGCGTTTACGGAAAAGCAGCGTTACAGCGACTGGGGTGATTTTGTTGCGGACGCGTCGCGCGGCTTACTCAAGTGTGAAGCGAGCGAGTGGCTTCCGCCGGAGTTGCTGCAGCAAGCGCTGGCGGACGCGAAAAAGCACGGCAAATGGTCGATCGATAAACGTCCGGGCAAGTGGTTCATCGTCTGCGCGCTGGAGGACGGTCAACGGCTGGAGGGAAGCTTCAAGCTTTCGCGCGGCAAGGTCTCCTCGGTGGATGTGGCGCTTCGCAAGGCACGATGATGCACATGGCTTGCGCGCCGTCTCTCGGCTAGTTTCCTGATTCAAAATACTGTCGCGGCGTTGTGCCGAGCGTTCGCTTGAACATTGTGATGAACGCGCTCGCGCTTTCGTAGCCGACGTCGAGCGCGGTTGCGGTGACCGACATGCCGTCTGCGAGCCTTTTGAGCGCCGCCATGAGTCGGGCTTGTTGCCGCCATCGTCCGATCGTCATGCCCGTTTCGCGTTGGAATAGTCGTTCGAGCGTCCGGCGGCTCGCGCCGGAGCCGCTTGCGAATTCATCGATGTTATCCGCGGACGCGGGCCGCGCAAGCAGCCATTGAGCCGCGCGGATTGCCCGCGGATCGTGCGGCATCGGCAATCGCAGCGGCATGGCATCAGTGATCGTAATCTGATCAACCAAAACGGCGGCAAGACGAACATCGCGCGGTTCCGTCTCGATCAGCATTTGCAAGCGAATCACTTCCTCGATCAATTCCCGCAGGAGTTTCGTGACTTCGATGACCCGACACTGATCAGGAAGCAAAACGGGCAAATCGGGACGCAAGTAGACTGTGCGCAACGCCGTCACGCCAGTGGATTCGAGCGTATGCGCAGTTCGCGCAGGCACCCAGACAGCACGGCGGGAAGGGACAACCCAGGTGTTCGCATCGGCGGTGACTGCCAATACCCCATGGGCGGCGTACACGAGTTGCGGCCACGGATGATCGTGCAGCGGGACCCGAAATCCGGAGGGAAACCTCATTGAGACCGAACGAACGAGAAACGAACGTTCTTGCTGGGCGACAAATTGACGTTTTTGCGACATTTTCTGTCATGATAGCGAAAGATCGCCATCAGCCGAACTTGTATTCTGTGCACAACAAAGGAGATCCGGATGCCAAACGATGTTTCCCATTTTGCAATTCATGCCGACGATTGCGAGCGCGCAATGACATTTTACCGGAACGTCTTCGGCTGGACCTTTGAGCCGTGGGGGCCGCCGGGATTCTGGCTCGTTCATACGGGTTCAGACGGGATTGGCGGCGCGCTGCACAAACGACTCGAACCGGTCACCGGCAAAGGAATGATTGGGTTCGAGTGCTCCATCTCGGTTGACGATGTCCATGCGACCGAAGGGTTAGTGGAAAAGCATGGCGGTAAAGTCACGATGCCCGCGTTCACGATCGAGACCGTGGGAACGCTGATCAAGTTTGAGGACACGGAAGGCAATGTGGTCGGTGCGATGCAATATCTGCCGGGCGTGCGCTGAACGAAAAGCTTCACGTCGGCGCACAAACCACACAAGAGAAGGAATGACAATGAAATTCACAAGCGATTCAATTTCGAATGTTGCGCGCGACCGCGTCTTCGCCAGGGGCGGTGTGTTGACGTTGCTCGTGATCGGTGTGATCGCAACTTGCGGTACGACGGTTTACGTCGCCGAGGACACGGACGCCGAAAAAGAACTGAGGGCATTTGTCGATCGCTACAAGAATACGATCGAAGCTGATGACATGGAGGCGATTCGCGACCTCTATGTCGCGGACAAGCGATTTGCGTGGTTTACAGATGGTCGGCTGTTATACAAAACGCGCGATGATATCGTCGACAGCTTCAATGGTTTTGCGGCTTCCGGCATGACTTTTTCGACTGAACTGACGGACGTGCGCGAGACGCCGCTTGGCGATGACTTTGCAACGATCGACATGAGTTTTGCGACGAAAGCGAACGTGCGCGAAGGGCAAGGATTCAGCTATGCCGGCGCGATGACGATGGTACTGGAGCGTTCTGCGGACAAGAAGTGGCGGATCATTTCGGGTCATTCGTCGACGCCGGGCGGGCCGCCGGCGGCGGATCGCAATTGACGCAACAGTGTTCGGCACGCCGCGCTAAAGAAGTTGCTCAACGATTGCCGGTCCGGCGGATTGCATCGACCCCGCCAGACGGCGATCAGCGCCTGCTGCTCCGCAAGAGAACAACGAAACTGGATCGGCTCCTGCGAAATGCTGCCGATATAGACGTTGTCGGATACCTCGGGCGAATGCTTTGGTTTCCAGAAAGCCCATGGCGTGCTGCGCGTCAGGAAAATTGCGCTGTCGTGAACAGCGTTTACGTTGACTCGTTTGCGATCGAGTATTCCTGACACACGGAGGCAATTACTTCCCTTGAACACGAATTGCTATGCCAGTTGTAGTAGCGTGACGTGGGCCTTCCGTACAACCGCTTGAGATTTGCCAGAACGTCAGGAGAAACGTCGGTTCCGTGAAAACGGCCCGACGCGTCGAGTGAGATGAGCGCGGGCAGTGCCGCGTCATACGCATGCTTCAAAGACGCGGACCCGCCGCGCGAATCCTGTCGGACGCATCGGGGAATCGTTCGAAGTTTTTGATGAACAGCCCCGCAAGTTCTTTTGCTTTTCGATCGTACGCCGCATGGTCCGACCAGGTGTTCCGCGCGTTGAGCACTTCGCCGGGGATGTCGGGACACGACTGCGGCTTGTCGATCCCGAAGATCGGGTGCTTCTCGTACTTGACGTTGTCGAGTTCGCCGGCGAGTGCCGCATTGATCATCGCGCGGGTGTACTTCAGTTTGATGCGGCTGCCGACGCCGTAGGGTCCGCCGCTCCAGCCGGTATTGACGAGCCAGATGCGCGAATTGTGTTCGGTCGTTTTCTTGCCGAGCAATTCGGCGTACACCGAAGGATCGAGCGGCAGGAACGGTTCGCCGAAACCGGTGGAGAATGTGGCCTGCGGTTCGTTCCCCAATCCCGCCTCGGTGCCTGCGACCTTCGCGGTGTAGCCGGACAAGAAATGGTACATCGCCTGCTCCGGCGTCAGTCGCGCGATCGGCGGTAACACGCCGAACGCATCGCACGTCAGGAAGATCACATTTTTCGGGTGTCCGCCGACGGAGGGCTCGACCGCATTGCTGATGAACCGCAGGGGATATGCGGCGCGGGTATTTTCAGTGTGCTTGGCGTTATCAAAGTTGGGTTCGTGCGTGAAGGGGTCGAGAACGACATTCTCCAGCACCGCGCCGAAGCGAATCGCATCGTAGATATCCGGCTCCTGCGCGCGGGAGAGCTTGATGCATTTCGCATAGCAACCGCCCTCAAAATTAAAAACGCCGTCTTCACCCCAGCCGTGTTCATCGTCGCCGATGAGTTTTCTTTCGGGGTCCGCGGAGAGCGTAGTCTTGCCGGTGCCGCTGAGTCCGAAAAACAGGGCCACGTCGCCTTCGGCCCCGATATTGGCCGAGCAATGCATCGGCGCGACACCTTTCAGCGGCAGCAAATAGTTCATGATCGTAAAGATCGATTTCTTGATTTCGCCGGCGTATTGCGTGCCGCCGATGAGAATGCGTTTTTTCGCAAGATTGACGACGACGAATGTCTCCGAGTTTGTGCCGTCGGTTGCGGGGTCCGCCATGCAGCCCGGCGCGTCAATCACCGTAAACTCGGGAAAGTGATTCTCGAGAACGTCCATCGGGGGTCGGATAAAGAGCTGCCGTGCGAACAGGCTGTGCCATGCATATTCAGTGATGACGCGTACCGGCAAGCGATACTGCTCATTCGCGCCACACCATAAATCCTGAACAAAGACATTCTTGTCGCGCAGGTAGGCGTACATTTTCTTTTCGAGCTGGTCGTACGACGTCGGCGAAATCGGCGCGTTGACTTTCCCCCAACAGATTCGGTCTTTGCTGCCCGGCTCCTCGACGAAGAATTTGTCCTTCGGCGACCTGCCGGTGCGCTTGCCGGTCAAAGCAACGAGCGCGCCGGTGATCGAAAGGTCGCCTTCCCCGCGGCGCAGCGATTCCTCGATCAATGTGGGAGCGCGGAGATTCCAGAGGGCTCGACCCTGATGTTCCAATCCGATGGTGTCGAACCCGTGTTTTGAGGGATGAATGCTGACCGCGTCCACTATTTGGTCCTTTTTACTCGACTGTCGTTGTCGGTGCCGACAACAGTAATGCCTCAAACTTTTTTGCTGGAGCGATCCATTATCGGCATTCGCGAGATTGTCGCAACCGGGGTCGCGCGCGTGCGCGTTGCGAATGCCATACTTCTAATCGCATACGAACCCCATTCCGGTCGATATACGTCATGATTCTGTAATTCGGGGAGATTGTCTATGGACCCGCTGCGTATCGGACAAGTTATCGGAGTCGAAGGCGATACTGTCGAAGCGCAGATCACCGTAGCGAATCTCGTCGTGGAGTATCACGGCAGTCAATATCGCGTGGGGCGCCTCGGCACGTACGTCACGATCCCGGTCAACAACTGCACGCTGATCGGCTACGTGACACGCGTCGGCGCGACCGGCGACCTCGAACCCGGTCCCAACCCGGAAGGTCCTACGCGGCTGACGTTATCGGCCCAATTGCTCGGCACCATCAAAAAAGACAAGTTCACGCGCGGGGTCAACGAATATCCCACGGTGGGCGACTGTGTTCGACTCGGCGTTGATGAAGACTTCGAGCTGATCTTCGGCAGTTTCGAGTCGGTGGCGTCGGCGAACGGCGAACGGAAATCCTTCACGATGGGTCGATTTGCGGTCGACACCGATTTTGAAGTCAAAGTCCTCGGAAAAGAGTTCTTCGCCAAGCACGTTGCCGTGATGGGGAACAGCGGTTCGGGCAAGAGTTGTACCACTGCGAAGATCGTTTCCGAAGCGCTGCGCCTGCCGCATGCCCAGGTCGTTATGTTTGACATGCATGGAGAATATCTGGCGGCCTTTGCCGACGATCAGATGATACCCGACGTGAATGTGACGTATCTTTCGGACAAGAACCTTGTGCTGCCGTACTGGATGCTGCAGTTTGAGGAATTCGAACAGTTGTTCGTTGACCCCAGTTCGCCGGAAAACATCAACGCGCAGAAGATCTTTCTGCGACAGGCTTTTCAGAAGCTCAAGTACGAGGCCGCGTTGGCGCTGGGGCTGGAGAACGAATACAGCGTTGAAACTCCGCTGTACTATTCGATCGAACAGCTCAAACTCTTCGCCGAGAACCTGAATGAATGTCGATTCGTACTGAATTCCGACCAGTATGCGTTTGCGCGGCTTCCGCATCGCCAGCTTCCGCTGGAAGAACAGGAAAAGCTGCTGCTGACGCGGCGCATGGAATTCAACCGGGGCAATGCCGAAGGCGAAACGCCGCACGCCACGTATTTCGGCCGCCTGCTGGGCTTCATCAATCTGCTCGAATCGCGGCTGAACGATCACCGATACGACTTTATTCTGCAGCCGTTTTCGCAGGTGGCGCGGAACGCGGAACTTGCTCCGTATTTCAACCGCGAACTGAATCCGGGGCAGCTCTGTAACTCCATCGCGGCGGTTCTGCGGCAACTGATCGGCCAGCTCGGCGACACCCGCAAGAATCTGACGATCGTCGACCTGTCCGGTCTGCCGTTCGACGTCGTCGACGTGACTGTCGCGGTGCTGACACGGGCGTTGTTTGATTACAACTTCTGGACGCCGAGCCACAATCGGCACCCGTCGTTAATCGTGTACGAAGAGGCACACAACTACCTGCCGCGCGTCCCGCTGAAAGGCCGCAAGACTTTCGCGCGCGACGCAGTGGAGAAGGTTGCCAAGGAAGGACGCAAGTACGGCGTCTCCGCAATGGTGGTCAGCCAGCGCCCGAGCGAACTGTCGGAGACGCTGCTGAGTCAGTGCAACAGCATGGTGCTGATGCGCATGAACAACCCGGACGATCAGGACTACGCCGCGCGGGTCGTCAGCGATCAGTTTCGCAGTCTGATCTCCCTTCTGCCGAGCTTGAAGCCGGGCGAAGGCTTCATCATCGGCGATTCAGTACTGATGCCGATGCGCACGTTGATTGATTTGCCGCCGAAAATGCCACGCAGCAATGACGTCGACTTCTTCGGCTTGTGGTCCAAGGGTGCGAAATCGATCGCCGTGGAATCAGTGATTGAGCGCTGGTGGCGTCAGGAGCGTGCGGCGACGATGATTGATCCGGACGCTGCGGAAAAACGCAATGGTACGACGGGTCAAGGGCCGACGGCCAGCGACACGTCGCGCGGTCAGCAGCCGCCCGCGCCAGATCCTCCGGGCGGCGCGCCGCGCTTTCACAGTCTGGAAAACACGCCGATACAGCCCCCGCTGCAACCCGCGCTGCCGGGCGACAATCTGGATACGCAGTTCGTCGTCAGCGAAGCGGCTCCGCCAACCAAACGCACACCGGTTCTGAGTGCCGCCCAGCAGAAGCTGGCCGATCTCGCGCGAATGCTGAGCAGCGCGAAAGACGACGGGTAATTGTCCGCCCACGACGCCGAGGCCGTGGACGGACGCAGGAGCTGTTTTTCCTCTCTTGCGAACTTACTCGGATGCGCCGACCAACAAGCCGACAAACGCGCCGTTGTCGCCGACGCTGACGTGAC
>JBFWWY010000088.1:0-9259 GCA_050245935.1 Phycisphaerae bacterium
GGGTGACGGTCGCGACTCAGACACGGGTGGTCACAGCACCGAAGAGCGACATGGAGGCAATCCGCAGGCTGGTAGAGCAGGTCGACGTCGATGAGGCGACGGACAATCTCGCGATTCAGTCGTTCTCGCTTGACCTGATGGACGCGTCGACGGTCGCGAATCAGGTGAATTTCCTGCTCGCGACGATCGGGCTGAACACCAAAAAGGGCGAGATGAAACCGTTCGCGTTCGGCGAGCCGACAACGAACACGCTGATCGTCGGAGCGCCGCCGAAGTACATGTCGTTTATCTCGAATCTCGTGACAGGGATCGAGTCGAAGGAAGTGCCGACCGGCGAGCCGCGGACGTATACGCTGCAGTATGTGCGCGCCGAGCAGATTCAGCCGAACGTCGAAGCGCTATTGCAGGCGAAGGCCGCGGAGAAGCAAGGCGGCCGGCGCGGCGTGCAACTGCCGGTGAAGGCGGTCGCGATCGACGAGTCAAATTCGCTCGTGGTGTATGCCCAGCCGGATTTCCAGGACCTCGCGAAAGAGCTGATCACGATGCTGGACAAAGAGTCCGCGTCCGGCGAGGTCGTGCAGATCGTGAAGCTGGAGCGCGGCAACGCGGAACAGCTTGCACGGACGCTGGAGTCATTGCAGGGCGGCAGTAGCGCCTTCGGCGGAAGGTCGCGCCGCGGGGGCGGCGATCCGAGCAAGGTGACGATCGCGGCGGACGAAGGCAGCAACTCGCTGATCTTCAAGGGTCTGCCAAAAGACGTCGCGGAACTGCAGGACTATGTAAAGGACATCGAATCGAAGACGGAACTGACGTCCGAACTGCGGCTGTTCAACCTGAAGTTTGCCAGCACCGAAGACGTGGTGGAAGTGCTGACGAGCATGTACGCGCAGCCGACCGGCGCACGGGGGATGGACGCGACAGATCGCGTGACGATAACGGAAGACGCGTATTCGGGTCGCGTGATCGTGACGGCGAGTCATCGCAAGCTCGATGAGATCGCGTCGGTCATCGAGCAGCTCGATCTCGATCCGTATGCCAACTCGGCAGCGGGCGAAGGTCTCGCGGCACCCGGCGGCAAGCAAATTTACTTTGTGGATATCTATAAAGGCGACGCCGGGGAGATCGCGTGGGATGTAGAGGATCTGTTCCCCGATGTTGATGAGGGCGGGCCGGACATTACGTCCGATTGGGACGGGAAGTACATCAAGGTCGTCTGCCGACCGGGGCAGTTCCCCGCGGTGGAGAAAGCAATTCGGCAGATCGAGGCGCGGGCAAAATCATCGCGCAAGATGACGATTTTGACGCTGCCGACGGACCCGAAAAAGCAGCAGCGGTATCTCCAGTTCCTCAAAGGGCGGATGGAGAGTGTAAACATCGAATTCGCGCCGGCGGACGATAATGCCGAATCGCTGGTCGAAACGCTGCGACCGGAAGCGAAAGAGAAGAAGCTTCGCGAAAAAGAGCGCAACGAGATCAGTCGCCGCTCGAGCGCGGGGTGGAAAAAAGAGACGAAGAAGAACGCGGCACAGGCGCTGTATGCTTTGGTCGCGGATCAACAGCCGACGTCGCCGACGCCCGCGACCACTGAAACGCGGAATTCGCCTGCGGTGCGAAACCCAGCACAAGTCGGCACGCCGGCGTTTCGGCTGGCGACCTTCCTCGAGAACAACGAACTGAACAAGACGCTGCAGGTGCAGGACGCGGCGGAAGAAGCGCCGGAAGCCATGCCGCAGGTCGCGGATCAGCCGCTTCCTCCGGTGCCGCAGCGCGAGGCGGCGACGGTGGTGGTGCGTCCGGACGGCAAAGTGCTCGTTTCCGGACCCGAATCGGAAGTCGACGAAGTCGAGGACATTTTCGACATTCTCGAAGAAGACCTGTCCGAAGGTCAGGTCATTCGCATTTTCGAATTCACCTACGGCGACGTGAACGCGGCGGCGGAAGTGCTGAACATCATGTTCAACGAACGCCAACAGATTCAGATCCCGCAGCAGCGCAACCAGCAGCAGCAGCAGCAACAACAACAGCAGCAACGCGGGCAGCGCGGCGACGGCGATGGCGACGACGACAACAATCGCAATCAGCAAGGCGGCCTCGCCCAGCAGATTCAGCAGATGGTCGGCGGTCGTAATCAGCAACAGGGCGGTCGGCGTGGGGCGGCCGGCAGCGGTCAGCGCTTGCGGATCGCAACGGACGCGAGTCACAACTACCTGATCATCAAATGCGACGAAGCGGACCTTCCGGAGATTCGCAAATTGCTGCGAGAACTGGACATTCCGCCCGGCGACGTCGATTTGAAAGTGTTCCAGCTCGTCAATCTGGATGCGACCGAAACCGCCGAGAATATCAAGGCGGTTTTGGGCGTTGATAAGGCCAAGAGCCGGCGCGGGGGCGGCGCGGCGACCGCGGCGCGCGGCGGCAATCAGCAACAACTGCTGGAAATGCTGCAGACGCAGATGGTGAACGTGCCCGGCGTCGAAGGCGGGGCAAAAGTCGAGTCCGTCGAGATCGTGCCAAACGTGCTGACCAACAGCATCATGGTGTCGGCACCGCCGGAAGTGATGAAGCTGATCGAAACGATTCTAACCGAGCTGGAGGACCTCGAAGGGCGCGGCGTGGTCGGGATTTACTATTACGACCTCGAGAACGCGCGCGTCACCGACGTACTCCCGTTGTTGAAGACGATCTTCGACGCCGCAGCGAGTGGAAAATCGGCGTCGCCGGCATCGCTCGGGCCGGTGACGCTGTCGGCGGATCCGCGGAACAATCGAATCATCTTCACCGCGGAAGCGAAGGATGTGGAGCGCGTACGGTCGCAGATTGCGACGCTGGACATCGGCGGCGCGCTGGCAGACGCGGAAACGCACATGCTGCAATTCGGCAATGCCGAGCAGATCGCGCAGACGCTGCAGGCGATTTTCGCGCCCGCGGCGCGCGGGGAAGCAGCAGGCGGCGACATGCTGCGGATCGCCGCAGATGGCTCGACGAACACGATCACGGTCTGGGGACCGCTTGAGAAGCGCAACGAAATCTTCGAGAAGATGTTCGAGCTCGAACAAATGAGCGTTCGCGCTTTCCGCGAGATCACCGTTGTTCACGCAGACGCGGAAGAGCTGGCAGAGAAGCTCAGCGGCATCTTCGGTGCGTCCCGGCTCGCTTCGAGTCGCGGCGGACAGGGCGCGTCGCAGTCACCTGGCAGTGTGGTGATTTTCGGCGACGAGAACGCGAAAAAACTTCTCGTGAAGGCGCCGGAAGCGATGTTCGAGCAGATCAAGGAAATGGTCTTCGCGATCGATCAGCCGGACAACAAGCTGCAGATGAAGAATTTTCAGTTGCAGTATGCCGATGCGGAAATTCTGGTGGAGAAGGTCAAGTCGGCCTTTGTCGAATACGTGGCGATGCTGCCGCGTTCGGCAAGCGGCAAGCCGCCGTTCGATCCGTTTACGGCGGTGGCCGATCCGCGAACGAACAGTGTGACGGTTGTCGGCACGGAAGAAACTTTCCTATTCGTGGGAAGTTTATTGGCGGAGATCGACGTTCCGGCGTCGGAAGAGCGCCGCAAGCAGTTCCGCGTGTTCGCGATGGACAAGGCGGACGCGGTCAGCGTGGCGGATGCGATCAACGCTTTTGCGCGCGGCGGCGAATTGATGTCGGCGGGCGGTCAGGGTCGCGGTCGCGGGCCGGGCAGCAATATTCAGGTGCCGATCCTCGATGTAAACGCGGTCGCGGAGCCGACAGTCAACGCCGTCATGGTGTTCGGCAAGACGGACGACATCGACATCGTGAAGGCCGAGGTCATCGACCAGCTTGAAAACCTGACGAACATCCAGCGGTTCGAGACGATCGCGGTGCAGCAGGCGGTGCCGTCGCAGATCATCAACTTTATCGAGCAGTTTCTCGATGATTACAACGTTGAAGGTGGTCAGGGCGAAGGCGCGATGCGTCGCGGCCCGCGCATGATCCCGAACGACAACGCGAAAGAGATCGTCGTCAAAGGGACGCCGCGCGCGATTGAAGAGGTGCGCGAACTCGTGTTGAAGTTCGACAATCCCGACCTGATGGGCAGTCAGATCAAGGTGCGGCGCGTCGAGCCGGGCCGGCCGGCGGTCGTCGTGGCACAGGAAGTCGAGCGCGTTGTCAATCAGATCGAACAGCAGCAGGCACAGTTGACGAATCGCATGGCGCGGCCGGTAGTGCTCGGAACCGACGAGTACAGCAACTCGATCATTATCGCCGCGGATCCCGCGATGATCGGCATGGTCGATGCAGTGATCGATCAGATCGAAGCGGTCGGCAGTCCGAAGCAGGAAACCCGCGTGATTCAGCTTGCGAATCTTTCCGCCGAAGACGCGGCAAGCGTGATTCGCGAACTGCAGGATCGGTCGACGGGTTCGTCCGGTCGCGGTCGTTCCAATCCGTTCGGCGGGTTCAATCGCGGGAACTTCAACCGCGGCGGCTTCGACGGCGGTAATTTCAACCGCGGAAATTTTGATCGCGGCAGATTCGACCGCGGCGGCGACAACAACCGTCGTCGCAACCGGATCGACGGCAATCGCCGCTCGGGTCGCGGTGCATTTCGGATCAACACGACGCCGTTCCAGCATGTAATCGACACCAGCGAAGCCATTCGCACGAGCGGTCGCGCGACAATCGCGGCGACGTCGTTCATGCCGACGCTGCTGGTGCTGCTTGCGGACCAGGTCGCGCAGCAGCCGGATCAGACGCCGCGGCGTGCGCTGGGCGCAGACGGGCGGCGCGATAGAGATGCCGCAAACCCTGCGCCCGCGGCTACACCAGCGGCGGATGGGGTGATAAGCGGCGTTAGCGGCAGCCTGGAAAACGAAGTCACCGTCCAGGAAATCAGCAACAAACAGATCATCGTCAGCGGCGACGCCGATGATCTGAACTACATCGAACAGATTCTGGCGCTGATGGAAGCGTCGAAAGTACCGACCCGGATCGAGATTTTCACGCTTGAGCAGGCGAAGGCAACGACCGTTGCGACGGTCGTGACCGAAGTCATGACGCAATACGTCGAGTCGCTCGGCACGCCGGGGCCGGAAGACCGCTTCAGCGTCAGCGTCGAGGCCAAAAGCAATTCGTTGATTGTTTCCGCGTCGGAAACGAATATGGAGATTATCGCCGAGTTGATCCAGCGCATCGACGTTGCAAACGTTGAGGGGCAAACGGACTTCAAGTCGGTCCCCCTCGACAATGCGTGGGCGAGCGAAGTCGTCGCGCAGTTGACGCCGACGCTGGAGCGGCTCGCGACGATTCGCAATATTCCTGCTGAAGCGCGGCCTTCGATTCAGGCAATCGATCAGTCGAACAGCGTACTGGTCATTGGTACCCCCGCCGATGTCGAGGAAATCACCCGGCTGATCAAAGAAATCGACATCACGATTTCGGAGGACGCGGCAGGGAATATTTTCAGCCGCGCCGAGGTGATTCTGATTCCGCTCAAGAATGCGGTTGCCGAGGACGTCGCCGAAGTGCTGACCACAATGATCGAAGAGCAGCAGACGGCGGCGCGCGAGGCCGCGACCGGCGGTCAGGCCGGTTTGCCCTATGTGCGCAAGCTCGCGCTGCGACTGCCGGACGGCACGGAACTGCCGGAACTCGACCTGCAGAAGCCGATAAAGATCATCCCCGAGAGCGGAACAAATTCGCTGATCATCTTTTCGGCGGCGAAAAACCTTGTGCCGCTGCAGGCGATTGTCGGCGTGTTCGACACGCTGCCACGTGGAAACAACGTGAATGTCCGCGCGTTCGTGCTGACGTATGCACGGGCCGAGGCCGTCGCGACGATGCTCGAAGAAGTCTTCACCAAGGGTAAGGGCGCATTGCGCCGCGCCGGCGAAGGCAGTGGCGACACGATCGAGAAGGGCGTTTTGCCGCCGGAGCCGCCGAACGTCGCGGGCAAGGGTTTGCCGTATAACGTCGCGGTCACGCACGACAACCGCAGCAATACGGTTGTCGTCATTGGTCATGAGGATGCGGTCCTGCTCGCGGGCGGGCTGATTGCCGAGATCGATCGGCCTTCGGCGCAGCTCGGTGTCGAGCCGCACGTCATCGAACTCAAGAACATCGCGGCGACGAAGATCGCTGAAAGCATTCAGAACTTTCTCGACCAGCGAGCCCAGGGGTTGGGCGCCGAAGGAAATGAAGCGCGCGACAGCGCGATCGTCGTTCCGGATGATCGATCGAATCTGCTCGTTGTCTACGCGACGCGGGAAATGTATGAATTCATCGAAAAGCTCGCGCGCCAGATTGATGACGCGCCGGCGTACACGCCGATCGGCACGCGAATCGTCAAACTGGATTTCGCCGACGCGATGAAGCTGCAGGCGTTGCTGCAGGAGTTTTACGACAAGCGGCGGGATGCGGAAGTCGGCGACGAGCCGAAGAACTCGCTGTCCGTACTGGCGGATTCCCGCACCAATTCGCTGCTGATGACAGGCACGCGCGACTGGCTGCGCGAGGCGGAAGAGTTTATCGAGCAAATGGATCGCGAAGGTGCCGCGGCCAGCGCGCTGGAAGTCGCGATCATCCCGATTCGCTTCAATAGCGCTGGAAATGTCGCCTCGTTGCTGCAGGACGTCGTCGACAAGAGCAAAGGACAGGATGAGGAAGGCACACCGATCACGATTTCGGCGGACCCGGTTTCGCAGAATCTGATTGTGGCGGCATCGCGGGAAGACCTCGCGCGCGTGCGGCGCTGGATTGATCTGATCGACACGCCGGCCGGTGATCGGCCGGGGCTCGAAGTTGCGATCATTCCGCTGGAGCGGGGGAGCGCTGAAGAGCTCGCGCAGCGCATCAACGATCTGTACACACAGGATCAGGGCGGCGGGCAGGGCGAATTTCCGCTGACGGTGACGCATGACCCGATCACGAACTCGATCGTTGTACGCGGGCCTTCCAAGACGGTCGTCGAAGTGCAGGGTTTGATCGCGCGAATGGGAGAGATCGGCACGATCAACGAAACGCAGGTCCGCATCTTCGCACTGAAACAGGCTGATGCGGAAACCGCTGCTGAACTGATACAGAACATTCTCGAAGGTCGCGGCGGCGTTGTCGGCAGTCGCGGCGGATCGACGGGTGGCGGCGGCAGTGCTCAGGAAGAGGCTGCGCGACAGGTGATGCTGATCTTCCAGCAGCGCGACCCGAGCGCCGTGGCCACCTATCGCGCGATGCGCAAAGACATCGTCGTGACCGCGGACGTGCGAACGAATTCGTTGTTCGTCACAGCGCCGCCTCAGAGCATGCCGCTGATGGAATCGCTCGTGAACGCGATCGACGTGCCGCCGCGCTCGGACGAGATCGACGTCTTCGCGCTGCGCAATTCCGACGCGCAGCAGATGGTGACGACGCTGCAGGAGATTTTCTCGACGACCGGCTCCAGCGGAACCGGCGGGCAGGGGCGCACCGGCGGCGGCACCGGCACGCAAGACGAGCAGGAGCGACAACTCAGCTTCGGCGGCGCTTCGGGTGCGGGTCGTGAGCAGATTTCGTTTACGGCGGACATCCGCACGAACTCGGTCATCGCCGCGGGCACGCCGGGCTATCTGAAACTCGTGGAAGAGCTCGTGTATCAGCTCGACACGCAGCCGATCGAAGATCGCAAGACGCTGGTGTACTCGCCGCGAAACATCGTGGCCGCGGAGCTCGCAACGTCGATTCGCGATTACAGCGACGCCGAGCAGCAGCGACTGGACGCGATGGGAGAAGAAATTTCCGTGCAGCGCCGGCAGGAGCGCGAGATTGTCGCGATCGACAATGAGGACGCGAACCGTGTGATTCTCAGCTACAGCCCGCGCTTCGAGAGCCAGGTGATGGACATTGTGCGCGAGCTGGATCAGCCGCCGCCGCAGGTGTCGATCGAAGTTCTGATCGTCGAGGTGACGCTGGAAAACAGTCTGGAGCTCGGCATCGAATATGCGTTTCAGGATCTGCAGTTCACAAAGGCCGGCCCGACTGATACGACGACCTTCGACTTTGTCGGCGGAACGGATGTCGGTGCCGCGGGGAGCGGTCTCGGCGGGTTCACGTTTACAATTTCCGGGGCCGATTTCAACTTCCTGTTCCGCACATTGCAGTCCGAGCAGCGTCTGAAAGTGCTGAGCCGTCCGCACATTGTTGCGATGAACAATCAGGAAGCACAGATCGAAGTCGTAGACGACGTGCCGTACATCAGCGGCACGGGCACGAGCATTGCCGGTCAGGTGTCGACGCAGGTATCGCGCGAGTCGATCGGCATTCTGCTGACCGTGACGCCGCAGATCAATCCGGATGGTTTTGTACGGATGGAGATTCGCCAGGAAGTGTCCGACATCAGCGGGTCGACGGTACAGGTCGGTCCCGGCGTGAACGCGCCGATCTTCTTCCGGCGTATCGCGGACACCACAGTAACCGTGCGCGACGGCGAGACGATTATTCTGGGCGGACTGATCACGTCGCGTAAAGAAAAGACGGAAACGAAAGTTCCGCTGCTGGGTGATCTGCCCGTCGCCGGTGCGCTGTTCCGCGCGACCGACGACAGCGAGCGGCAGACCGAGTTGCTGGTGATTCTGACGCCGCGCGTGATCCGCTCGGTCGAAGATTTCCGCGAGGAGTCGATCGCGCTGCGCGACAAAGCATCCACGCTGCCCGGCGACGTGCTGACGCATCCGCTGATGAATCGCCTTCGCCTGCAGCCTGAAGATCTGCACCCGCAGGATCAGGACGGCGTTTTTGGTTCTTTCGAGCGGGCCCAAGGTGCGCCGGATGCGTACGGCGCAGCCCGTTTTGAGCAACCGGTTCGATACCCCGAGCCGGCCGCACCTGCGCCACAGCCGTATGATCTCCCGCTGCCGGCGGAGACGAATCGTGCCGCGTATGACTTGCCGATTCCTTCCGGTTATCGGCAGCGTCGCTAGCTTCAGAGTTGTTGTCGGGAAAAGCGGGTGACTTGTGCGAGAAGCAGTGACGCGTCGCGGTGGCATTCGAACGGTGAGAATCTCGGATGCGGGGAGGACTGCGCTGCCCCGCTCGCTCCCGATCTTGCTGGCAGCGATCGGTTTGGCGATCTGTGTCGGCGGGTGCCAAGGCGCGGGTGATAAGCGCGACGCAAACGCGATCAACCCCGACAAAATCGAGACGCGCGACGACATCGTTCAAGTCATCACCTACTGGCCGAAGCCGCCATGGTTGCGCGACGCGAATCAGGCACCGATCGGTATTCGTCCCACCGTTTTTTTAGCTTCGGGCGAAACCGAGAAGG